>JBPBPY010000221.1:0-20503 GCA_050954505.1 Janthinobacterium lividum | reverse complement strand
CGGGGTGTTTTGACGGCCCAGGGTCAGTTCGCCGTAGCTGCTGCCGACGCCGACATACGCTTTACGATTGAACAGTGAACCAGCGCTGGAAGCAGTGCCGGTATCGGAATTGAAACCGCCTTCAAGTTTGAACAGTGCTTTCAGTCCGCCACCCAGGTCTTCGGTACCACGGAAACCAAAACGGCTGTTGCTGATGGCGCCATTGTCCATGCGCAGATTGCTTTGGCCGGCTGCATTGTCGCTGCTGATGTAGCGAATGCTGGTATCGACGATGCCGTAGGTCACGATGCTTGACTGGGCATAAGCGATGGAACTGGTGGACGCAGCGATGAGCAGCATGGCTGAGATTTTACGCACTTGTTTCTCCTGGAAAACGTTTCAAAAGTACCGAAAATGAGTTTTTTAACTGCTTTGCTATTTTGCATGGCAATCATAATGGGGAAGTTTCTTCTGGAACAGAGTGCATGGCAGAACTTGCCATGTTTATTTGCAAGCCATGTCATCCTGTTGTAACTTGTTCACAGTTTTGGCTGGAGAAGACGGCCAGAAGCCTTCTGGACAGGCGCGAGGCACAGGAAAAAAATCGGCGAATGGTGAAAATTGTTCCATCGAACTGCTGAAAATTCCGGCATCCACATGGCAAACATCGGCAACATGCTAGCGGTTGATTCCGTATGGCATCATCAAGCGGTGCGACGGGCTTGCATGATTGCACGGCACCCCATGCCGCCTTGCAGGTTCAGCGAGAACTGCGATGCTTCCCTGCCGACACAAAACAATTCCGCGTTGAAATAATGTGAAAACAGTTCCGCGAAGAACTGTTCAACTTCCGGCCGGGCGCCAAGATGGCCAAGCTCCAGCAGTTCCTGCAGGCGCTCGCGGCCTTCGGTCGAGGTCGTTACCGAACGGTAAATCCTTTTGCCGCGCCCACCTCCACCATTTTACGGATGTAGGCAGCATTGGCACGGAAGTAGTTTTGATTGTCCGTATCGGCCAGCGCATTCGTTTCGCAAGCCGCTTCATCGGCTTGCTGCGGCGGTTCCACTGCGGCGCTGTCGCTGGTTCATCCGACGGGCTGTCATCTTCGAAACGGTAGGCGCTGTCATGAAACGACATGTGAGCGCTCTGGATAACCACGCTCAAGTCCTTGGCCACCACCGGCCGGATGGGAATCACGTCAGACAAGGAGATCAATCTTTGCCGGCGCATGAACTCCTGCCCTTTGGCAACCAAGGCATGATCCATGCTGCCGCCGTCCAATGCAGGGCGCACGCCTCGCAGCCAGCGAGCCATCTGGCGTTGTTGATGGGTGAGCGTTGTCAGCGCATGCCTTGCTGTCGAGGTGGCATGCGCACCGGCAGGCTTGGCCAGAATCTGGCTGGCTTCGCCAAGTTCGCTGGCCTGGCGATCGGCATGGAAATTCCGGATGCCGGGATGGCTGCGCTGACCAACAGCGGGCGCCACGCATAAGCCTTGTGCGGCTTGCTCATCGAAACGGGTGTGCTGGCCGCCAGGGTGGCGGCCTCGCTGGTACAAAAGACGCTGGTAAAAAAGACGCTGGTAAAAAAGACGCCGGCACAAATAAGTTTTTGGGCCGTTCTGATGAAAGATGCCGTCTATTTCTGTTTCTTCAGCGACCCGGGTTTATGGGCTGCCAACGCACCGGTCTTGTCGCTCTTGACCAGATATTGCGGATCTTCCGGCGTGGCTGCCACATAGTGCGACTTGATATCGGTCGGAGCGGTCAGTTTTTTTTCCACAGTTCCGTGCACGCTGCCTTGTGGCGACTTCCACTCGACATGATCGCCCTTGGCTGGTTGTTTGGTC
This sequence comes from Janthinobacterium lividum, assembly GCA_050954505.1. Lineage (GTDB taxonomy): Bacteria > Pseudomonadota > Gammaproteobacteria > Burkholderiales > Burkholderiaceae_D > JAQGMO01. Next base: position 18,676 of record JBPBPY010000221.1, on the reverse strand, counting down.
ATTGTTTGCTCCCGATGGCGCACAGCCGGCCGGCTGCGCTGGTGTAAGAAATACCGGCTTTGCAGATTTGCCTGGTCTGTTTTTCAATGCTGCCCAAGCAGGCGCCGCGCACAATGGGCCGGCGGCAGGGCAGCGACGTGATCGCATGGGTAGCAGCAAAATCCATGCCGATCCGAAAAGACGGTTTGCGATGTTGCCGCCGCATGGCCCGGCATTTGCCGGCCGCGCAATGGCCATGACCGGCGAAACGAAAAATTTCCGGGCACTGGTTCATAATGTCGGCCTGGGCTGCGACCACGCACCTGTCCCCACTGTTTACCGATCATGACCCAACACACCTACGACGTCCTCATCATCGGCAGCGGCTTGGCCGGTCTGTCGGCTGCACTGCTGCTTTCTCCCACCCACCGTGTCGCGGTGCTGACCAAGGGCGTGCTCGCGGATGGCTCCAGCGGCTGGGCACAGGGTGGCATTGCCGCAGTACTGGCCGAAGGCGACAGCTTTGATGCCCACACCCAGGATACGCTGGTGGCCGGCGCCGGTTTGTCCGATCCGGCGGCCACCCGCTTCGTGGTGGAAAATGCGCCGCCGGCCATTGCCTGGCTGCAGGAACTCGGCGTGCCATTCTCGCTCGACGCGCTGCAAGGCAATGCCCTGCACCTGACCCGGGAAGGCGGCCACAGTGCGCGCCGCATCGTCCATGCCGCCGATGCCACTGGCGAAGCAGTGCAACGTACCATCATCGAACGGGTGCGCACGCAAGACAATATTGCCGTGTTTGAAAACCATATGCTGGTCGACCTGGTGGTACGCGCTGTGCCCGGCACAGCCAACAAACGCTGCATTGGTGCTTACGCACTCAATGCCGAGACCGACACGGTTGCCGTCTTCAGTGCCGCGCACACGATCCTGGCCACTGGCGGTGCCGGCAAGGTCTACCTGCACACCACCAATCCGGATACGGCCACTGGCGATGGCATTGCGGCGGCCTGGCGTGCCGGCTGCCGGGTGTCGAACATGGAATTCATGCAATTTCATCCCACCAGCCTGTTCCATCCGCAAGCGCGCAGTTTCCTGATCAGTGAAGCAGTGCGCGGCGAAGGCGGGCGCTTGCTGCTGCCCGATGGCACCCGCTTCATGCCGGCGCACGACGAGCGGGCCGAACTGGCGCCACGCGACATCGTTGCACGCGCCATCGATTTCGAAATGAAAAAGCATGGCCTGGACTGCGTGTACCTCGACATTTCGCACCAGAGTCCAGCCTTCCTTGAACACCATTTCCCCAACATCCTGGCACGCTGCCTGCAGTACGGCATCGACATCACCAGGCAAGCCATGCCGGTGGTGCCTGCCGCCCATTACACCTGTGGCGGCGTGCTGACCGACCTGAGTGGGCGCACCGATGTCGGCAACCTGTATGCAATTGGCGAAACCGCCTGCACCGGCCTGCATGGCGCCAACCGCCTGGCCAGCAATTCGCTGGTTGAATGCATGGTCTTTGCGCGCGCCGCTGCCAGTGCCGTCACTGCATTGCCCACCGAAGCCGCTGCACGGATTGCACCATGGGATGACAGCCGAGTGACCGATCCGGACGAAGCGGTCGTCATTTCGCACAATACCGAAGAGCTGCGCCATTTCATGTGGGACTATGTCGGCATCGTGCGCACCAACAAGCGCCTGGAACGGGCCGCGCATCGCGTCGCCTTGCTGAAAGCCGAAATCGATGAGTTCTATGCCCACTTCCGTGTCAGCCGCGCCTTGCTGGAATTGCGCAACCTGGTGCAGGTGGCCGACCTGATCGTGCGATCGGCGCAGTCGCGCAAGGAAAGCCGGGGCTTGCATTTCAGCCGCGACTATCCCCAGACCGATGCCTTGGCCAGTGCCACCGTCCTGATGGCAACGGCACAGCGCGGCTAGGGGAATGGGACTATCGGGGGATTCATGACAATACCCCGACAGCCACGGCAGGCAGCAGGAACAGCCCTAGCCATCGATGGAAACGCCCGTCAATGCAAGGAAGCTGGATTCCTCAACTTTCGCCAAATGCGGAACCGCGCTGCGGAAAAAAACACTCATGGAGCACAAGAAATCTGATTGAAAATTCTCTTCTCCCCAGGTGTCTTACCCGAACGCGTCCATGAAGCCTTTGATGACCAGACGGCCCGGCACCATGCTGGCGAACCGGATTATTGCGCCTGCAGTGGCGCGCCCTCTCTTGCCTGCACCGCCTTTGCGCGAGCAGATCATTGCCTTGACCACCCGTGCGAATACACATATCGTCAAGCAGGCCCTGCGCGCCTATGCCACGGAATCGACGTTCAAGAAACTCCAGCCGCTGCTGGCACCGCTTGCACACATCACTGGCCACCCGCCTTACCACCCGCCACGTGAGTGCGATGTACACAGTAGCGAAATCCTCTACGAGCTCAGTATCAATGCGTCCATTTCCGCATTGCGCCACAAGACCGGCAGCGCCATCGGGCAATCGGACTTTGGCTTGCTGTTACGCTCCTGGCACCAGCTGGTCAATCATTTCCAGGGAAAGATCCATCGCACCAAGGTGCCGTTCGATACGGTCTGGAGCCAGAAGCTGTTGCAGCGCTATCGCAGTAGTGGCGCGTTCACCTTCCGTGCCCCGGGGCTGTCGGACTTTTACCTGGACCACATGGTGCTTGTCCTGTCAGTCAATGAAATCCGCACCGAGCGTGGACCCCGGGTGGTGATGGTGGTGCTGGATTTTGACGATCAGGCCAACAGCAGCGCAGCGCAGGCTTCCCGAGAGGCTGCCAGCGCGCAAGGCCTCGAACATGTCAGTGAACTGAGCCACGAAGAAGCCAAAAAGCATGGCGCCGAGTTCAGCCGGGTTCGTTTTCTCGATGTTGAGGCTTTCCAGCGCAAGAGCCGGAAAGATTTCCTCCGGATGCATGAGGACGAAACCGAGCTGTTGGTCGGCAAGCCGGAGTTGGGCTATGTCCGCCATGGCTTGAAGACCTTGAACAAGAGTGATGAGGACAGGGTTGCCGACCTGCTCGAAAGTATTTATTCAAGTGCCGAAGTGGAGAAATGAATGCCGGTGCCATGCCATGCCATGCCATGCCGTATCAGGTCAGGTCAGGTCAGGTCAACGCGGGCAAGTGTACTGTCAAACGACAGCCAATGCTGCGGAACAAATATTGAGTTCCAAAATCCAAGAAATATTGCAGGGGCCGACCAGGACGGCGTGAACACTGCGCGGGAGGGGATCCCGCGAGTGTCAGGTTGAGGCAGGATTATTTCTGCGGCTTGACCTGCTGTCCAAAACGGCCGAGCAGTTCACCCTTGCCAAGCACATGGCCACGCATGGCTGCCAGCAGCGTATCCCGGTCGGCACCGAAAGGTACCTGAAGCAGGGTGTCGAGCGCAAAGACCTGGAAATGGTAGGGGTGGGGTGCGTCGCCAACCGGTGGGCGCGGTCCGTAGTAGCCGGTGGACCCGCGGGTGTTCCTTCCCTGCAGGACGCCCATCGGTTCGGTCAGCCTGGGCTGCTTCTGCATGCCCTCGGGCAGGCTGGTGACGTCAGCCGGAATGTTCCATGCCAGCCAATGCACGAAGGGTTTGGCCGGAACGGCAACCGGGTCTTCCATGATCACGGCATACGATTGCGCATTCGCAACCGCCGTCCAGCTCAGGGCCGGCGAGACGCCATCGGCATATTCGGAATACTTTGCCGCCATCGTGCTGCCTTGCGTGAAGGCTGATGACTGTACCGTCAGTTTGCCAGGACCTCGGGTTTCCGGCCGGTCCTTGGCCAGTGGCACATTGGTGCCTTTTGCCGCCTGGCTTTGCATCGGCCCGGCCGGGATGGCAGGCGGCAGTGATGGCTGTGCCGTATTGCCCGGCTTTTGACCAGTGTAGGCAATGCGGTACAACACGCCATTGGCATCGTCGGCCATCAGCAGGGCGCCATCGCTGGCCTGCGCCAGGCCGACCGGCCGCGCGATATGGGTCGTGCCGCCATCGGTGAGAAAGCCGGAGACGAACGGCATGAATGCCGCAGGTTGGCCGTTCTCGAAATGCACACGCACGATTTCATAACCGGAAGCCTGCTTGCGGTTCCAGGAACCGCGCATGGTGACGAAGGCATCGCCACGCATTTCGGCAGGAAACTGGCCGCCGGTGTAGAACACCATCTGCATCGGCGCTGCGTGCGCGGTATAGCCCAGCACCATGGGCACGCTTTGCGCCTTCCATTCTTCCTTGCTGATCTCTCCCACCGGCGTGCTTTGGGGATAGATGTCGCCGGCGCCTGTCACATGAGGCCAGCCGTATTGTTTGCCCAGCTCGATCTTGTTGAGCTCTTCCGGCTGGGCATCGTCACCCAGGAAGTCGATGCCATGGTCCATGCCCCACAACTCGCCAGTCTGTGGCTGCCAGCCAAAGCCGATGGTGTTGCGCAAGCCGCTGGCAAAGATGCTGCGTTGCTGGCCATCGGGTGAAATTTTCAGGATGGTGGCATTTTCCGGATTGTTTTCATTACAGCTGTTGCAGGTCGATCCGGCGCTCAGATAAATCATGCCGTCGGGGCCGAAAGCCAGTGTGCGGTTGCCGTGCTGGCCACCATCGGGCAGGTCGCCGAGCAGCAGCTTCAAGGGACCCAGGCGGCCATCGGGCAGCATGTCGGCGACAAACAGTTCCTTGACCGTCACAAGGTAGAACTTGTTGTCATGAATTGCCATGCCATGTGCGCCGGCGCGGTTGGCGACAATCACGGGCGGGCCGTCGGCCTTGCCATCGCCATTCGCATCCTTGAGCATGACCACGTCGCCCTGGTCGCGGCGGCTGACGTAGATGGTGCCATTCGGTGCAACAGTCACGATGCGGGCGTTTTTCAATCCCTGGGCAAAGACCGTCACCTGGAATCCGTCGGGCGCCTTCAGGCTTGCCAGGCGTGCCGGTGTGACATCGACTTTCGCAGGTTTGAAAATCGAAATTGGAATATCGACCTTGGTGCCGTCTCCCTGCTGCGCCAGGGCAGCAGTGCCGACGAAGGCAAATGACAGCGCCAGCCCGATGTTCAGAGCGCAATGCTTTTTCTTGGTGTGCAAAATCATTGAAGTTGGCCTCATGGAATTTATTGGAATATTTTTATGATGCGATCAATGTAATGGATCGACTATCGATGTTCTTGCGCACACGCAAAGTGTTCCAGTTGAATGCGCCACGAAGAAAAATTTCTGTGTGGCGCTGACTTGGTTTGTCCCGCCTGCGGGAAAGGATGAAGGCGAATGAAGGCGGACGAAGGCAAATGAGAGACAGATTAGAGGCAGACGAGGGCATCGAAAAAAATTGCGAACAGAAAAAATCCTTTGAGAATGGTCATGCAGGATTGGGTTGACAGTGAATTTGATTGGACTAGAATGCTTTCGTTGCAGCGCACAAATGTTAGTTTTTCTGTGCTGAAATATCACAACCGACATCGTCAAACGATGCATACAAGGAGAATTGAATGTTTCTGTCCCAAGAGCAATTTTCATCCGCAACGAAAACCCAGTTCGACACACAATTGGCGTACATGCATTCCCTCAGCAGCGGGATTTTCGATAATCTGCAAAAAGTTGCCCAATTGAATTTGGCGACTGCCAAGACCTTGTTTGAAGAATCCACTGCAGCCACGCGCAACATGCTTGCGGCGAAGGATTTTCAAGAACAGATCAATGTGCTGACGACACAGTCGAAGCAAAGTCCTGAAAAGCTGTTTGCGTATTCGCGCCACTTGACGGCGATTGTTTCCGGCATGCATTCCGATCTCAGTTCAAAGACTGAAAACCAGGTGAATACGCAAGGCGAGAAATTGACCAACTTCGTTGACGAGATCAGCAAGAATGCGCCGGCCGGATCGGAGAATGTCATTTCGGCGGTGAAGTCGGCAATCAACAGTTCCAACCGTAACTATGAAAAGTTCAACAAGGGCACCAGGCAGATGGTGGACGCCCTGGAAAAAAATCTGAACGTTGCCAGTTCGCAGCTGGTGCAAAACGTTGCAGCGCAAGAGAACCAGTACAGCGACGCAACCAGCACGAACAACTAAGCAAGCCTGGCCACCCCGAAGCGGGTGGCTTTTTCATGTGCACCTGCGGCGCATGAGCGCCACGGCAACACAGCACCAAGTCCGAACCAGCAGTCCACTTTGGTAACGCTGCCTGCGTTCATGGGAACCCCTGGGCCTGTCAGCGTCGTCAAACTGCAATCATCCCCAGCCTCGAAAACGAGAACGCGCCATTTCGAGCGTTTCGCCTCAAAGAGCGCGCCTGCATGCAACCTCAAGACAACTGACCAGGCGGGCTTTTGGTAGTATCTCTGTTCTGCCATTTTCCCTACCCAGCCGCGAGTCCCAATGACCATTGAAAACACTGAAGTCGTGCCGCTCACAATGACAAGCGCACTACCTCAAGTGAACCTGGCAGTGGAGATGGACAAGACCATCGGCTACGCAGCGATCCAGAATCATATCCCCGTGATCCGTTCGCTGACCGTCACCAATACCGGTGCGGCCACGCTGTTTGCCATCGAGGCAATGATCCGCTGCACGCCTGCCTTTGCGCTGGGCACAAGGCTGCATTTCGACCAGCTCGCGCCGGGCGAGTCGCGCCGGATTTCGCCCGTCGATCTGCATCCCGACCACGATTACCTGAGCCAGCTCGACGAAACCACGCTGGCTTCGGTCAATGTGCAGTTGTCGGCGCAGGAGCAGACGATCAGCGAAACGCGTCACGAGATCGAGGTACTGGCCTACGACCAGTGGGCCGGCACCCGCGCCTTGCCGGAGTTGCTGGCTGCATTTTGTATGCCCAATGCACCCGTCATCGATCATTTGCTCAGCAGCGCCTCGACACTGCTGCGCCAGGCCGATGGCGGCGGCGCCATGAACGGCTACCAGGACAAGAGCCGCGATGCAGTCTGGCGCCAGGTTTCGGCCTTGTACAGCACGCTGCTGGCGAAAGAGCTGCATTATTCGAACCCGCCTGCGTCATTTGGCAATGGCGGCCAGAAAATCCGCACGCCTGAACGTATTCTCGATGGCAAGGTCGCGACTTGCCTGGACCTGGCCATGCTGTTTGCCTCCTGCCTGGAGCAAGCAGGCCTGCATCCAGTGATATTGATCAAGGAAGCCCATGCCTGGGTTGGGGTCTGGCTGGTCGAGACCTGCTTTGCCACGGCATTGATCGACGATGTGCAGGCGATCAGGAAACGCGTCAAGTCGGGCGAGTTCCTGGTGTTTGAAACCACCGGTGTTGCAGGCGGCCAGAAACCCTCCTTGCAATGGGCTTGTTCGACCGGCGCGCAGTATCTCGATGACGGCGAAGACTTTCAATACGCAATCGATATCCGCCGCGCGCGCGAACTGCAGATCAGGCCATTGCCTTCGCGTTCGAGTGCCGGCAATCCGCCCGCAACCTCGCCTGAAAACGCGCCTTCATCGGCCGCGCCAGGCATCGAGCCTGCGCCTGCGCTGCCGGTGCTCGACCAGGTCAGCCTGCCGCTCAAGGAGGGTGATATCGTCGATACGCCCGAGGGACGGCTGGCGCGCTGGAAAAGCAGGCTGCTCGACCTGACGCTGCGCAATCGCCTGCTCAACTTCAAACCGGCCAAGACCAATGTCAAGCTGATCTGCCCGGACCCGGCGGCGCTGGAAGACCTGCTTTCGGACGGCAGGGAATTCAGGATTCGTGCCTGTCCGCCGCTCATGGCAGGCACGGCGGGAGCCAATGCGCACGATGCCCGCGATGCAGCAACGTTCTCTGGACGAAGCGGCAGTTCGGTCTTGGATGTGCTGGCTGCCGACGCTCTGTCGCGGCGGGAAATCATTGTCGATGTGGCTGAGGACGTGCTGGAAGCGCGCTTGCTGGAAATCTACCGGGCAGCCGGCACAGGCATGGAGGAGGGCGGCGCCAATACCTTGTTCATGGTCTTCGGCCTGCTGCAGTGGCAGGAAGAAAAACATGCCGAACTCCATCACCTGGCGCCCATCCTTCTGATTCCGGTGAGCTTGACGCGCGAATCGGTGCGCAGTGGATTTCGCCTGCTGCGCCATGATGATGAAGCCATCATCAACCCGACCCTGATTCAGAAACTGGCCCAGGATTTTTCCCTGAAAATTCCGACCGGCGATTTGCTGCCCGTGGACGACAAAGGGATCGATGTCGAACGCGTGCTGCAGAATTTCCGCCTGGCCGTCTCCGAACTGCAGGGATGGGAAGTGCGCGACCAGGTCCATCTGGGCATTTTCTCGTTTACGAAATACCTGATGTGGAAGGACCTGCAGAGCCGGCAGGCCCAGTTGAGTGTCAATCCCATCGTTGCGCATCTGATCAACAATCCTGGCCAGTCACTGCCCAGCGAGGAGATCGGCTTCGAACCGGCGACGCTCGACGCCAGCCACAAACCGCAAGACCTGTTTGCGCCGCTGCTGTCGGACTCGTCGCAACTGCGTGCGATTTGCGCCGCCAGTGCGGGGCAGAACCTGGTGGTCGAGGGGCCGCCGGGTACCGGCAAGAGCCAGACCATCACCAACCTGATCACCCATCTGCTGGCCACCGGCAAGACAGTGCTGTTCGTCTCGGAAAAAATGGCGGCGCTCGATGTGGTGCATCGGCGCTTGAAGTCGATCGGGCTGGGACCGTTTTGCCTGGAGCTGCATTCCTCCAAGGCCAGGAAGTCCGAAGTGCTCAAGCAGCTGGGCATGGCGCTGGACGCCGCCGGCGCGCGCACGGTGGCGGACTGGGAACGGGAGGCCGAGCGCCTCTCCAGTCTGCGCCTGGATTTGAACGGCTTGGCCAAGGCCTTGCATCATCGTCACCCGAATGGCTTGTCGATCTTCGATGCCATTGGCATGTGCATCAAGCATGGCGAGCGCCGCGCCGCCAAAATGGATTGGGCCGATGCCGGTATCCACGGCCGCGCCGAACTCGAAGCACTGCGCGAGCAGACGCGCCAGATGGCGGCACTGGCCAGCCAGCTTTCTGCCATCAACCACCATCCGCTGGCACTGATTGGCAAGACCGACTGGACACCGAGCTGGCAGCAAACCTTCCAGGACACGGCAGGTGCGCTGGACCAGGCGTGCGAGACGTTGCAGCAGGCTGTCGGGCAGGCATCGGACCATCTTGGACTGGCCGGCAACGGACTGTCGCTGGCCGGTTTGAACGCAATCGATGCCTTGGCAGACCTGCTGCTGCGTGCGCCCGATATTCCGCTTGGCATTGCTGGCGCCGCCCATGATGAATCGGCGCGCAACAAACTGCGCTTCTTGCGCCAGCATGGACTGGCGCGCCAGAAAGCCTGGGATGCGCTGGGAAACCGCTATGCGGAAGAACTCGCTTCGGTACCCGCTGCCGAACTCTCCATGGCGTGGCGTGCGGCGACATTGACCTGGTGGCAAAAAAACTGGTTTGCCAGGCGCGCTGTGACCGCGCGACTGCGCCTCTACCGTCTGGACAGGACACGTCCGCCCGAGACCGAGCTGCCTGCCTTGCTCGCCGCGCTGGGCCAGGTCAACGCCGCCGACAGCGCAATGGCTTTGGTGGGCGCCGATGCAGCTTTGCTGTTGAACGAACACTATGTGGCACACAGGACCGACTGGGCTGTAGCGGACAACGCCGCCGAATGGGCTGAGGCGTTTTCCCGCACGGTGTCGCAGCTTGTCGGCGCCGATCTCGAGCTGGCACAACGGTTGCGCGCACGGCTGCAATCGCTGGTTACGCAACATCGCGACATGCTGCGGCCAGGTAATGCCATCGGTGCCAGCCTGCTTGCGTACCGTGATGCGTATCGCGCCTGCCGCGCCCACCTGCTGGTGATGGCTGACGTAGCCCACTGCACCGCAGGACTTGGGCAATTGCCGCAGGCCGATGGCGCGCTGGCACGCTTGCGCGCGCTTCTTCAAAGCTGGCAACAGGCGCAACGGCAATTGCAGCCATGGTGTCTGTGGCAGCGCGCCCGTTTGCGCGCCTGCGCTTCTGGCCTGCAGGGTTTGGTCGACGCTCTGGAGTCGGATCAGGTGGCGCTGGAAGAAATTGCCGATTTCTTCGAGTTCAGCTATCAAAGCTGGTGGGTAAAAAAAATCATCGATCGCGAACCTGTGCTGTGCACCTTCTCGAGTGCCGACCATGGCCGCAAGATCGCCGAATTCCGCGCCGCCGATGCGCGCTTCCAGACCCTGACGCAGCAATACGTGGTGGCCAGACTGTCCGGCGAAGTGCCGGCCAACTCCGGCATCACGCCGGGCGCGGAATCCGAAATGGGCAAACTGCGGCGCGAATTGCAGCGCCAGCGCGGCAACATGCCGATCCGGCAGCTGGTGCAAAGCCTGCCGACCTTGATGCCCAAACTCAAGCCCTGCCTGTTGATGTCGCCGCTATCGGTGGCCCAGTATCTCGATGCCGGGCATGCCCAGTTCGATGTGGTGATTTTCGATGAAGCCTCGCAGATCCCGGTCTGGGATGCGGTCGGCGCCATTGCACGCGGACAGCAGCTGGTTTGCGTCGGCGATCCAAAGCAGCTGCCACCGACCAACTTCTTTGGCCGCACGGATGATCCGGAAGAGATGGGCAGCGATGAAGAAATCCAGGACCTGGAAAGCATCCTCGATGAATGCCTGAGCATCGGCATGCCCAAGCTGGGTTTGAACTGGCACTACCGCAGCCAGCACGAAAGCTTGATCACGTTCAGCAATGTCACCTACTACGACAATCGCCTGGTGACGTTTCCATCCCCCTTCACCGAAGACCGGGGCGTGCGCTTCGAACCTGTCGCGGGCGTGTATGACCGCGGCGGCTCGCGCACCAACCGTGCCGAAGCCGAGGCCATCGTCAAGGCCATCGAGACCCACTACCTCGATGCAGCGACCCGGGACCAGACCTTGGGGGTGGTGACATTCAACCAGGCGCAGCAAAGCCTGATCGAGCAGTTGCTGGACCAGCGCCGGCGCGCATCGGCGCCACTGGACCAGGCAATTTCGCGCATTGTGGCAGAGCCGCTGTTCATCAAGAACCTGGAAAATGTCCAGGGCGACGAGCGCGACATCATCTATTTTTCCATCACGTACGGTCCCGACCAGGCCGGCAAGGTCAGTCTGAACTTTGGTCCGCTGAACCTGGAAGGCGGGCACCGGCGCCTGAATGTGGCGGTCTCGCGCGCCCGCCAGGGCGTGGTCGTTTTCAGTACCTTGATGCCCGACCAGATCGACCTTTCCAAAATCCGCGCGGCCGGGGTGCGCGACCTCAAGCATTACCTCGAATTCGCCATGCGCGGCCCGCGCGCTTTGGTGGAACAGGTAACGCCAACGGGAATGGAGCCGGAAAGCCCGTTCGAGGAACAGGTCATCAAGGCGCTGCGCGAGCATGGCTGGGTCGCCCATCCTCAAGTCGGCGTATCGGGTTACCGCATCGATATCGGCGTTGTCGATCCCCGCGCGCCGGGACGCTATCTGCTAGGTGTCGAATGCGATGGCGCTACCTACCATTCTGGCGCCACCGCGCGCGACCGCGACCGCTTGCGCCAGCATGTCCTGGAGGGCCTGGGATGGAACCTGTTTCGCATCTGGTCGACCGACTGGTGGCTCAATCCCCAGGAGCCAATGAAAAAACTGATTGCCCGGCTTGACGCCCTGCTTGCGCAAGAGGATGCTGCAAAGGTTGCCGATACTGATACCGATGCTGGCGCTGTCGTGGCAGAATCTGCCATCGAGCCGATTGAACCGGCGCCTGAAGAACTGATTGCAGAAAACCAGGAGCCTGATCAGGTTGGCCTTGTGTCTGCAAAAGTTTCAGACGACTTGCCGCAACTGTCCATCACCAGGCTCTCGCCGGGAGATCCGGAAAAATTCCATGACAAGGCGTCGGAACCGCTGCTCCTGTCCCAGTTGCTGGAAGTGATAGAAACCGAAGGACCTGTTGCCGACGACATTCTGTACCGCCGGGTAGCGCGTGCCTGGGGAATGGCAAAGACGGGAAGCCGGATCGAGAGGCTGCTGTCGAACCTGATCGGCGAAGCCGCGAGGCACACCGAAAGCGGAACCAGGTTCTATTGGCCGGCCAGTATCGATCCACAGAGCTGGGAAGGTTTCCGCACGCCGGGACAAGACCCGGAGTCGAAGCGCACGCTGGACGAAATCTGTTTCGAAGAAATCGGCAACTTGGCGCTGTTCATCGTCTCCCGCCATGGCAGCACCACCATTACCGGCCTGGCCCGATCGATTTGCCGCTTGATGAAAATTTCACGTACCACTGCAAGTGCGGAAGACCGGGTTGGGCAGGCGATTCGGGTTGGCCGGGTTGCTGGCTGTTTGCGTGTGGAAGGGGAAAGTGTTTCCCTTGTAAGATAAAGTTCAATTAACCTGGAGGCAAAATTTTTTGAATGAGTACATTAAATCATGACTGAAAATTGCGAAAGCAGTTTCACTGTTTGAGAAAGCTTCTGCTCCAGCAAAATGTTCAAGTATTCTTGCACATTCCGATGCGGGTTTTTCCAATGATGCTCTTTGGCGCCGCGCAGCTTCAACAACAGCCGTTCGGTTCAAGTTCCATACAAGGACAATGAAATCGTCTGGATGCAACGCTTCAATATCGTATGGTTGCAGGTAAACAGATGGGAAATCCTTCAAGTTGAACGTAATGATGCTGGTCGCGTTACTTTTGATTGCAGCTGCAAGTACATGTCGATCGTTAATATCTGGAAGTTGAACTTGTTCAATCAAGGGTTCATACCCGATAACAAGCGCATCAGGTAACGCCAAATCCATCAACAACGATGTACGATTGAGCTGTTCTCGATTAAGTTCTGGACGATTGATGAGAAGATTACGTTTCCATTCTTCTTGTATTTGTCCTGACCAATGGGCGCGATAAACGCCAGTCAGGGCAAGATGCATCAGAAAGTTTCGCAACGGGGCGGGGTACAAAACATTTGCGTCATATAAAACCGTAAATGCTGATTGACCCATCAGTATCCTAGTCCCAACTCTTGCGCTTGAGCCGCTAATGCATCCATGGCGTCATGGCTGATTTGTTCACGCTGTTCTTTGTAATGCATCAAGTCGGCAAATTTGACCCTCCTGTGCCGCCCAGTTTTTGTGTACGGTAGCGCACCACTTTCCAGCAGTTTTATTAAATGAGGCCGCGAGATGTTGAGCATATCGGCGCCTTCCTGCGTTGTCAGCTCTGCATAAATGGGCACTACCTTGACGGAATGACCCGATGCTAATTCAATGAGAATTTGATTAAGCAGGCGTAGCGCAATCATTGGCAATTCAATCACTTCCCGTTGCTGCGCATCGTTGATCAATTCGACGCGTTGGGTGATAGTTTCAGTTGAAATGAAGGAAGTTAGTTGGCGACTCGACGCCAACGCTGCCGCAATGTCCTTTGCGCCTGGAAGAGTTGCGCGCATAGAGTTAGTATCAATCATCATTGTCTCCGAAGTACTGTGCGATAACTGCATTGCAGGCAGGTGTCACCAACTTTAATCGAACTGGAAGACAAACGCAATAAACGAAACGCTTCGCCTTTTCGTTCAAAATTTGTCTTGGAGCACCGGCATCAGTTGTTATCAACGCCAACGTATGGCATTGGCCAGGCAATCGTGGAACGGCTGCTACCCATTGTGCAGTCACTGTATTGGAGAGAAGCCGCTGGCACGCTGACACGTGACCCCATGTCCTGTATGGCAATTCATGCTGCTTCGGCTCAGGAACCGCCATTGGAAAAACACAGTAAAGCGCTGGTCACCGGTACATCACCATTTTTACCGATAGCGCAACAGCCACAACGACCATGATCCCTTTGATCAATTTCGTGCCATTTTTCACGACCAATCGGGCTCCGAGGTAGCCGCCGATGAACTGGCCCAGCATCATGACGATGCCGACGTTCCACAGGATGGAACCGTGCAGGATGAAAAAAAGCAGCGCAGAAAAATTGCTGGCAAGATTCAACAGCTTTGCATGCGCTGTCGCTTTCACGATATTAAAGCCAAGCAAGAGCGTAAATGCCAGACAAAAGAAGGTGCCTGTTCCTGGCCCGAAAAAACCATCATAGAAACCAATCAGCGGCGCCATGGTCAGGCCAAAGACCACCAGGGACAGCTTCTGCTTTTTATCCAGGGTGCCGATGTTGGGCGAAAACAGGAAGTAGGTAGAAAATCCTACCAGCAGGAATGGCACCAGCAGTGCCAGGAAAGACCCATCGATTTTCGTCAGCGCGAAGCCGCCCAGTACCGCACCCAGAAAAGTCGGCGGCACCAGGTAAAAGATCCGGTTCAGCTTGATCTCGCCGATTCGAACAAAATGCATGGTGGCTGAAAACGTTCCGGCCACGCCGCCCAGCTTGTTCGTTGCAATTGCCAAGGCGGGAGGCAAGCCAGCCGCAAGCAGGACGGGAATGGTGATCAAACCGCCGCCGCCGGCAATTGCATCGACACAGCCGGCGACCATCGCCACCACGAAGAATAATAAAATGAGTTGAACAGTGAGTTCCATGGTTGATTCCGTGTCGGTAAACTGGCTGCAATCCCGATGTCGACCTCTGCCACGGAGGGTGACAATCGACATGAAGCCGGGTCAGCAAGGCAAACGCAAATGCTTGCAAGTTGGTAATTTAATCGAAGAACATGCGTTCATGGTTAAATAAAGCATCATCAATCCTTAATCTCAGGTTCATGCTTGCCATAGAAGATTTACGCATGACTGTGACATTGGCGCGCTCGGAATCATTAAGCGCGACTGCACGGGCGCTCAACGTATCACCGCCGGCCCTGTCCACCCGACTGCGCAAACTGGAGGCGACACTGGGCATACAGTTGGCCAATCGCGATGCGCGGCGTTTGAGCCTGACCGCAGAGGGCAGGCGTTTTGCGGCCGAGTGTGCTGTCCTGCTCGACCAGCTTGAAGCATTGCCGGCGTCATTCCAGCATCCACAGGCGCAACTGCGTGGCACCTTCAGGATCGTTGCGCCCTTCGGTTATGGCCGAGAGCGCATTGCGCCGCTGCTGTCGCAGTTTGGCAGGCAGCATTCCGAGCTGGCATTGCATCTGTACCTGCGCGAAGCACCATGGCAAGACCGCCATGACAGCGATGCCGTGGTTCACATTGGACGTATCAACGATTCGGAATGGGTCGCACGGACATTGGCAAAAAATGAACGGTGGCTCTGCGGCAGTCCAGACTATTTGAAAACTGCCAGTATTCCGTCCACGCCAGATGACCTGCTTGCTCACAGATGCTTGTCGATTCGGGAAAACAATGAAGACGTGACGTTATGGAATGTGCGCAAACAATCCATGCGCCGTACGCTGCGCATCGAACCGGCAATGATCAGTAACGACGGCAGTGTGGCCCGACAGTGGGCAGAAGATGGCCATGGATTGCTGCTGCGTTCTGAATGGGACATCAGGTCTTCGATAAAGAAGGGCTCGCTGGTCAGGGTGTTGCCCGAATGGTCCTTTGAAAGCGCACCGATCCTGATCCTGGTGCCCGGCCGCAAACATCGCAGCATTCAGATGCGTGAAGTCATCAAGTTTTTGTTGGAAAAAATTTGATTCTTGCCAGTCCGGTTCATTCGCGAAATTTGTATCAAAAAATGTGAAGCGCAGAAAGGTTCGAAACAGTGTGTCGTACGACACCATGCAAGTGCAGTTTTTCAAATTTGCTTGGTACGGATGTCGCTCGCCAAACCTTTGATGATGGGTCTGGCAGCATGTCCTGACACGCCAGGGGTTGGCAAGAAAAGGTGTTGATCAGTTATCGAAGAAATCAAATCCCGCGTAGCTGCCTTGAAATTGAGTTGGATGAATGTTTTGCCATTCCTGTGGGTCAATGATGCGCGTTTGGTGATTGCCTGAAAAGTGGTTTTGCAAAAAAGAGAGCTGCGCCAAGGTCATGCTGATTTCCTCCCTGCCAAGGTAAGGCCGCAAGGAAGAAATCAATCCTTGCGGGGACAGGGTGGATAATTTCGCCTGCATATCGCTGTCGATCACCGTGGGGATGCGCTCCCGGGTTTCTTCCATTGCAGAGGCAAGAAAACTGTATTCGTGGTCGATTGCGCAAACCGGATTGGCAACGCGCCCGGTATCGATCAAGACATTCGTTATATTCCTGTCGGTCTGCACTGTCAGAAGATCCAGGATTTGCAACCGGGTCAGGTCGCGCCGCACGGTGCCTGTTGCCAGCTGATCAGCCCACTGCGACCGAGCAAAAACGCCAGTCACGAAAGGCATTTTCAGCGCTTGCTGATCACCGTAGATCGCAGCATGCTGGGGAGCGACCACTGGCCAACCAAGCAAGGTGGCAACCGCTCCCGTTGCCAGGTTTCGGCAAAGTTCGTCGCGTGGCATGATTTTCAAGACACACTCGACGGTCACGCCATCCGGTGCCATCTTTTTGAAAAGCCGGTCAGGGTCGCCCGTGCCAAGAGGCACAATCGAAGGATCATCGGCAGAATAGACATGCCGGGAAACCGGCGCCGCTTGCCGTGCACGATGCTGACTATTGATTTGGGTTGGCGCATTGCCGATTGCCGGTGCCGGGTGTGACGTATTCTCAGATCTTGAGATATCGGGTCGAGGTATGGCTGTATTTCCGGAATACGCAGGGTTGAATGAGTTTGCGGGAATTCTGGACATGCTGGCCCGTTCTGAAATCGGATGATTGATAGTGGAGAAGCAGGTTGAGGAAAACCTTCGATCATTCTTTTTGAGTGTTTGTTTGCAGGTCGTTAACACATTCCTTGAATGGGAAATGGATTTTGTGCGCTCACCCGCTGCTGTTGCCCTTGATCGCAAAGTCTGTAATTCTTGTAATGCTGAATAACATGGTGTTATGGCAATAAGTGGAGGGGCACGTGTTTTGGTTCCATTCCAAATGGCGCATTTGAATCGCTCGAAACCGCTGACGCTTCCCTGTGGATGTCGAACAGGCGATTTCTTGGCGTCTAGCTGGCTTTACCACTTTTCAGCATAGCCTGCGGATACTCCCTGATTTCAGATGCTTGCCGCAGCGCATCTTCTTGATTGCTTGACCGTACCGGCGCCTGGTGAACAACAGCGCCGACTGACGGTGCTGGTGGGCTCTGGCACGTGCCTCCTTGTTCAAATTCTGCCATATTCCGCTTTCACCAGTTAATTCAAGAGCATCACATTGGTGCCGGCAAGCTACCACCTGCCGGTGCTGAGCCAGGAGGGCGCCATTGGGCCTGAACCTGCTCGATATGGTGGTCGAGCAATTCATTGACGCTTCTGCAAGGTGAGGCTGGGCTCACCTTGAATTCGAGAAACACTCGAATATCAGCCAATCACATCTGAAGCGCGTCCATGCTTTATGACTTGCACCGTCTTCTGATGTTTTTGCTGATATTCGCCGTATCCAACAAGGAAAAAAGTCGAGCGCAAACCCTGAGCTTTCGCTACCAAGTTTCGTCGCAATTTGTCTTCAGCATATAATTCGAGTGCTATTATCCGTACCGTGAAAAAATTTCTGCTCATATTCTTGCTCATTGTCCTGCCAGTCCAGTACTCCTGGGCTGCGGCAGTGGCTTATTGCACGCATGAGAAAGAACAGTCCACCCATTTCGGACACCACGTCCATCAACATCAGGGGCAGAAGAGTGACGATAATGGTTCAAACAAGCTTGTGAAGGTCCATAGTGATTGCAGCGTTTGCCAGTTCGCGGCGCACGCGCCATTGACCTCTTTTACGCCTGACATCGCAATTCCGGTGCTAGTCACACATTGGGCAACGAATATCGTTCGCTTCACTTCCCACATCCCGGATACCCCACCCGTGCCTGATTGGCGTCTCGTTGCCTAGCGCGACGAGACTGTTCCTTCCTTTTTAAATCCTAAGACCAAGGAGATGTCTCGTCGAATTCCTATCCATGTATCTGGAGAATTCGATGGTCCGTTTTTTAATACCAATATCGCTGGCGGTGTCCTGCGTCGGCAATCTATATGCCCAGCAGCCGACCCAACCGTCATCAATACAGTCATCCATCATGACAGGGCGCCAAGCACCCGCCGTCGAACCGGATGGCATTCTCTCACTGCAAGCCGCACTCGCTCTGGCAATGCGAACCAATGTGGAACTTTCGGCTGCACGGTATGAAGTTGAGGCGGCAGGTGCCTCTGTCCAACAAGCTAGAGTCCCGCCAAACCCCGAAATTGCTGTCGGTATGGAAGACACACGCAAAGAAACCCGTGAAACGACGATTCAATTAAGTCAGGCGATCGAGCTTGGTGGGAAACGCCAAGCAAGAGTTCAAGCCGCCGATCGCGGTAGAGACGCTGCAAATGCCGATTTGAGCATGAAGCAAGCTGAGATTCGGGCCACGACCATCACCCACTATTTCGATGTACTTGGTGCGCAGGAACGCGTTTTGCTGTCTCAAGATGCGCTTGACCTGGCCCGCCGGGGCAGCTTGGCAGCGTCCAAACGGGTTAGTGCCGGAAAAGCTTCGCCAGTTGAAGAAACGAAGGCCAAGGTGGCCGAGTCCGGTGTACGAGTGGAGCTCCTTCAAGCGAGGAACGAATTGACGATAGCTCGAAAACGCTTGTCCTCCATGTGGGGAAATCTGTCGCCGCGATTTGCCAGCGTTGATGGAAATATCAGTGAACTACCGGCGTTGCCAGAAACCCAGGCTTTGGCCGACCT
>JBPBPY010000218.1:0-21018 GCA_050954505.1 Janthinobacterium lividum | reverse complement strand
CCGCCCTCAATGGCCCGCTGCTCGATCTTGAAAAGAAGATCCTGGCAGCCACGCCGGCGATCGAGCGCTGGTTCCGGCTCGAATGGCAGGAACATACGCCGCCATTCTATTGTTCGGTCGATTTGCGCAACGCCGGTTTCAAGCTCGCCCCGGTGGATACCAACCTGTTCCCGGGCGGCTTCAACAACCTGTCGCCCGAAATGCTGCCGCTGGCGGTACAGGCGGCGATGGCGGCCATCGAGAAGTACTGTCCCGATGCGCGCAACCTGCTCTTGATTCCCGAGCGCCATACGCGCAATCCGCACTATCTGCAAAATGTCGCGCGCCTGACCCAGCTGTTTCGCCAGACTGGCCTCAATGTGCGGCTTGGCACGCTGGCCGAAGACATCAAGGAGCCCACCACCATCGAACTGCCCGACGGCAGCGAACTGGTGCTCGAACCGCTGGAAGAATTCAACAATGGCCGGCGCCTGGGCCTGAAGAATTTCGACCCCTGCACCATCCTGCTCAACAACGACCTCTCGGCCGGCATTCCAGCGATCCTGGAAAACCGCCATGAGCAAACCGTGCTGCCGCCGCTGCATGCCGGCTGGGCCGTGCGCCGCAAGACAAACCACTTCGCTGCCTATGACGACGTGGTGAAAAAATTTGCCAAGCTCATCGATGTCGATCCGTGGATGCTCAACCCCTACTTCGTCAAGGTTTCCGGCCTCGACTTCCAGGATCACGCCAGCGACGAAGCGCTGGCCGCAGCAGTCGATGTAGTACTGGCCAAGATCCGCAAGAAGTACAAGGAATACGGCATCAAGGAAACCCCGTTCGTGGTCATCAAGGCCAATGCCGGCACCTATGGCATGGGCATCATGACAGTGCGCAGCGCCGATGAAGTGCGCGACCTCAACCGCAAGCAGCGCAACAAGATGGCCGTGGTCAAGGATGGCCTGGAAGTCACCGAAGTCATCGTCCAGGAAGGCGTGCACACCTTCGAACACATCAGCGACTCGGTTGCCGAGCCGGTGGTCTACATGATCGACCGCTATGTGGTGGGCGGCTTCTACCGCGTCCATGCCGAGCGCGGCGTCGACCAGAACCTCAATGCGCCGGGCGCGCATTTCGTGCCGCTGGCCTTCGCCCAGCAGCATGCGCTGCCCGACCTGAAAGCCAAGCCCGGCACTGCCGCACCGAACCGTTTCTACATGTATGGCGTCATCGGGCGCCTGGCGTCGCTGGCCGCCTCGCTGGAAATGGAAAGAACCGACCCCAATCCGGAAGTCTATTGATGAAAATTGCATTCCTGGCCGATCCGCTGTCCGGCTTCAAGATCTATAAAGACACCACCTTCGCCATGATGCGCGAAGCGGCGCGCCGCGGCCACACGCTGTATGCGTTCGAGCATCGCCACATCGCCTTTGCCGGCGCCAAGGTGGTGGCTGATGTTGCCCGCATCACGTTGACCGGCATCGAGGGCGACCATGCCGACTGGTTTGCTGCCGATGCGCCTGTGTCGATGGCGCTGAGCGATTTCGATGTCATCGTCGAGCGCACCGACCCGCCCTTCGACATGGAATACATCTACGCCACCTACCTGCTGGAGCTGGCGCAAAACCAGGGCGCGCGCGTGGTCAACCGCCCGGAAGCCGTGCGCAGCAACAATGAAAAGCTGGCCATCATGCAGTTCCCCCAGTTCACGCCGCCAACGCTGGTCACCAGCGATGCCGCGCGGGTGCGCGCCTTCCATGCCGAGCACCAGGACATCATCCTCAAGCCGCTCGACGGCATGGGCGGGGCCGGCATTTTCCGCGTCACCAGGGAGGGCATGAATCTCGGTTCGATGATCGAGACCCTGTCCGACAATGGGCGCCGTACCATCATGGTCCAGCGCTATGTGCCGGCCATCGTCGAGGGCGACAAGCGCGTGCTGCTGATCGGCGGCAAGGTGGTGCCGTTCTGCCTGGCGCGCATTCCACAGAATGGCGAAGTACGCGGCAACCTGGCCGCCGGCGGCAGGGGCGAAGCGCGCCCGGTCAGCGAGCGCGACCGCGAAATTGCCGAAACGCTGGCGCCGATCCTGCTGGCGCGCGGCTTGCTGCTGGTCGGCCTGGATATCATTGGCGAAAATCTCACCGAGATCAATGTCACCAGTCCGACCTGTTTCCAGGAAATCGAGCAGCAGACCGGCTTCAATGTCGCCGCCATGTTCATCGACGCACTCGAAGCCGGCCACATCGAGGGGCCAGCGGGCCAGGAAGGACAGGCCTGAAATGGTCGGCATCCTGCTATTGACCCATGCACCCCTGGGTAACGCCTTCATCGAGGCCGCTTCGCATGTGTTTCGCGAACGTCCGGCTCACCTGGAAGCCATCGATGTCTGGGCCGACCAGGACCCGGGCGAAGTGCGCCGCCTGGCGCTGGAGGCCATCGAACGGGTCGACAGTGGCAGTGGCGTGCTGGTGATTACCGACGTCATGGGCGGCACGCCCTGCAACTGCACTTTCCAGCTCGCCGATCCGGGCCGCGTCGAAGTCATTGCCGGCGTCAGCCTGCCGATGCTGCTGCGCGCCATCACCTACCGCAACGACACCGTCGCTGTGGTGATGGACATGGCCCTGGCCGGCGGCCAGAATGGTGCCGTGAAAGTGGATAACAGATTGCGCATCTAGGCTTTCAGCTTGCAGGGCGTCGGCCCTGTCTTTTTCGACCTCAACTCAAACCAGATAAAAACATGATCCAGCAAGACGTCGAAATCATCAACAAACTTGGCCTGCATGCGCGCGCATCGGCCAAACTCACGCAACTGGCGGCAAAGTTCAAAAGTGAAGTCTGGATGACGCGCAACAAGCGCCGCGTCAATGCCAAGTCCATCATGGGTGTCATGATGCTGGCTGCCGGCAAGGGTGCCACCGTCACGCTGGAAGCCGAGGGTCCCGACGAGCAAGCCTGTTTCGATGCACTGCTGGACCTGATCCACAACCGGTTTGGCGAAAACGAATAGCAGGCCGCACTCCAAGACCCGTACTCACAGGCTGAACTACCGATGGCATCCTTCACCCTACATGGCATTCCGGTTTCGCGCGGCATTGCAATTGGCCGCGCGCATCTGCTCGCGCCGGCGGCGCTGGACGTCAAGCATTACCTGATTGGCGAAGAGCTGGTCGAGGCCGAGGTGCAGCGGCTGCAAAGCGCAATCGAAACCGTGCACCTGGAACTGCAGCTGATCTGGAAGGAATTGCCGGCCGATGCCCCTGCCGAGCTGGGCGCCTTCATCGATGTCCATGCGCTGATCCTGTCGGACCCGATGATTTCCGAAATGCCGCTCGATATCATCCGCAGCCGCCACTACAACGCCGAGTGGGCACTGGTGACGCAGATCGATGAACTCTCGGCCCAGTTCGATGAAATCGAAGACGCCTACCTGCGCGAGCGCAAGAACGATATCCAGCAGGTTGGCGAGCGGGTGCTGAAGGTCTTGACCGGCAGTGAAATCCTCTCGGGCATCAAGGCCGCCGACTCGGCCACCGGCCACATGATCGTGGTGGCGCACGATATTTCGCCGGCCGACATGCTGCAGTTTCGCGACCGCGCCTTTGCCGGTTTCGTTACCGACCTGGGCGGGCAGAATTCGCACACCGCCATCGTTGCGCGCAGCCTCGACATTCCGGCAGCGGTCGGCATGTTCAATGCATCGGCACTGATCGGCCAGGACGACTGGGTCATCATCGATGGCGACGCCGGAGTGGTGATCGTCGACCCCAGCGCCGTGGTGCTGGGCCAGTACCGCGAAATGCAGGCGCGCATGGTGCGCGACCGCAAGAAGCTCGGACGGCTGAAAAAAACCCCGGCCATCACGCGCGACGGTGTGGCCATCACCATGCTGGCAAATATCGAACTGCCCGACGATTGCGTGGCAGCGCTGGAAGGCGGCGCCAATGGCGTCGGACTGTTTCGTTCCGAATTCCTGTTCATGGGGCGCAGCGGCCAGAAGCTGCCCACCGAAGATGAACAATTCGAGTCCTACCGCCAGGCGGTGCTGGCCATGAAGGGCCGGCCGGTGACGATCCGAACCCTCGACATCGGCGCCGACAAGCCGCTCGACACCGCTGAAGAAACTGCCCTCAATCCGGCATTGGGCTTGCGCGCCATCCGCTACTGCCTGGCCGAGCCGCAAATGTTCCTGGCCCAGCTGCGCGCCATCTTGCGCGCCTCGGCATTCGGTCCGATCAAGCTGCTCATCCCGATGCTGGCCCATGCATTCGAGATCGACCAGACCCTGATGATGATCGAGCAGGCCAAGGCCCAGCTGCGCGCAGCCGGCAAGAAGTTCGATGAAGCCATACCGGTGGGGGCAATGATCGAGATTCCGGCCGCCGCACTGACACTGCCGCTGTTCATCAAGCGCCTGGACTTCCTTTCGATCGGCACCAATGACCTGATCCAGTACACCCTGGCCATCGACCGCGTCGACCACGAAGTCGCGCATCTGTACAACCCGCTGCATCCTGCCGTGCTGTTCCTGCTCTCGACCACGATTGCCGCTGGCGTCAAGGCCGGCGTACCTGTATCGGTGTGCGGGGAAATGGCCGGCGACACCAAGCTCACACGGCTGTTGCTGGGCATGGGCTTGCGCGAGTTTTCCATGCATCCGGCCCAGTTGCTGGCAGTCAAACAGGAAATCCTCAACAGCGACCTCTCCGAACTGACGCCCAAGACACGCAAGATCATGAAGATCTTCGAACCGCTGGCAATAGCCGATGCGGTGGAGCAGCTGCGCCTGCTTTGAGTTGCCGCCCCCGGCAAGAATTTTTGCCGGCGCATGAAACCCCATCGCCAGTCTGGTTACTCACTCTCCATTTAAGTCATTACGGCGGCGCGGTCCGTCGAACAGTTGGAGGTGTGGAATGGATCACGCAGCAGCATCGGCACCGATGCACAGGACAGTCGGCGCCGGCCTGGTTCCTGCCCAGGTAGACAATCATCAAAATGGCGATGCAGGCGTGGCAACAACATTGCCAGGCGCAGCTGCGCCGCAGATGCTTGCACGTAGCGGCGGGGCGCTGCTGCCCGGTGCGCCACTTCTTCACTTGCCTGGTGAAGTGCAGAATCTGGTGTTGCGCCAGCTTCAAGTCCCTGACCTGTTGCGTCTGCAAGGGGTTTCGACAGCAAGCAATGCCTGCATTCGCGATCACGCGCAATCGGCCATGACGCTGGCACAAACCCGGCAATGGAACGATTTGCGCCAGCGGACACAGCGGCGCCAGCTGGCCTACAGCAGCCAGCTGTTCGGCACCATCTGGAATGACGCCTCGTGCGCGCCGAGTGCCGCACAGAGGCAGGCAGCACGACAGATGGCACTGCGTTACCGCAGCTTGCGCCTGCCGCTGACGCTGGAGAATCGCCCATTCTGGAAAGAAATGGTCGAATGCGCCAGCGCTGGCGACTGGCAGCATCTGGAACTCGATTTCACTGGCAATGACGAGGACCGCCAGCTCAGGCATGTGCGCGCGCTAATGCCATGCATTGCCGGCTTGGCGAGCAGCGGCAGGCAAGTGCAGCTGTCTTTCCAGTTTTTACAACTGGATTGCCAGCAGACCGCTGCCCTGATCAGCTTGCTGGGTGAAACGCCGCATGTCCATACCTTGGCCTTGGACCTCATTACCTCAACGGCCCGCGCACTGAATGACCTTGCGTGCGCCGTGGGCCGATCTGCCCTGCAAGGTTTTTATTGCCGCTGTGAAGGCAAACCCATCCTCGGGCGCAGCGCCATCTACAGGGCCCTGGCAGGAAAAGGCTTGAAAACCTTTGGCTTGAAGAATATCGAGTTGTTTGCAGACCAGGCTCTGGCAACGGCGCATTTATTATCGTCCGGCGAAACATTGACGGAATTTACCGCCGACCGTTTCGTTTTGCAAAATTACACTGCGCAATCCTTCCTCTTGTTGGTGAAGGCACTGTCAAGCCTGAAGCAGTTGCGCAAACTTGACCTTGTGACGACTGCCGGTTTCGACCTGGCAAGCGAACTGGTGCCATTACTGCAGAAAACCTGCACTCTTGAATACCTGAAGTGCGACCGGGATCACGTCGCAGGCAATGGATTCGACGCGTTTGCGCAAGCCTTGAAACAAAATACTTCCCTGCATTGGCTTGAATTGGGCAATGCATTGTCCCCCTTCAAGATGACCTGCCTGCCGAGTCAAAACAGTGAGGCATTGTTCCAGGCATTGCAGGTCAATCGCAGTCTGCGTGGCCTGAGTTTGCGCCATGCAGAACAGTCGCTGGCATCGGGTTTGGCGCTGGCCGAATTGTTGCGCCGGAATGACGTCCTCGAACAACTGGAAATCGATTGCCATTTCTTTCAAAACGAAGATCAGAAGCGACCATTCTTTTCGCTGCTGCTGCAAGGGCTCGAAGCCAACACGGGGTTGAAGCGCTTCACCTTGCGCAGCTATTGCCATTTCATTGTCAAGCCATTGACCAAGATGATGCATCAAAATCGCACGCTTGAATCGCTCTCGCTGTACGGGACGATCCATTCAGTCGATGACATGCTGGAACTGGCGACTGCGCTGGAAGGCAATTTTTCCCTCAGGGCGTTCAATCTCGTTGGCAGCGCTCCCTGTGAATTAACGGATGCGGCTGGAAACAGCACGTTTGATACCGGGGCCTGCGGCATGTCGAATGCCGGCGTGCTTGCCTTATTGACCGGCAAAAATGGCTTGCAAAGCGTGTCCTTGACCCACTGCGACATTTCCGACAGTGCCGAACTTGCGCAAGCGTTGAGCGCCAACCAACAACTTTCGATGCTCGATCTGCGTTACAACCCGCTGGACCAGGACGGCTTGGCCGCCTTGCTGCAGGCAGTGGCCGGGCATTCCCGCTTGTCGGTCTTGCTGCTGGATGGCGTCTTCATTCCTTTCCAGACCTTGAAGGCGTTTGCCCAAGCACTACAACAGCGCAATCTGCCGCTTTACCTCGAACTCGACGCCCATCTATTTACGGATTTGTCGAGCGATGTCCTGGACAGATTCAATCCGCAAGCCAACTGGAGCTTCGAACAGAAAATCGACATTCGCTGCGCACTGCTGCAGGCGCAAGCCGATAATCCGTATCTGGTCATTCGTGGCCTGGGGCACGCCATGGCAATGCAACGTGACTGGGACTGGCGCGATTTTGTCAATGACTGAGCCAATCGCCAATCCATTGCAGACAGAAAAGTGGTTGACGTGGGGCGCCGACTGGCCATTCTGCCGCCTTCCGGGTTAGCCACGCATTCAATGCAATGATCGGATGGTGCAAGAACATGCGCCGGCACGTTGAACATTGTCCACGGCAAAAAACCGATATTTCTTCAAGCTTGCAACCAGATTGCGTTACCGGTTACTCACGTTCGAGCATGGGCTACTGGTGAAACGGCAAACGGGGAAAAACGGGGGAATCGGGATGAACAGCGCAGTCACAGGAACAACACGGATGGGCAAAACGGTCAGCGGCGGCCTGACCCTTGACTCGGCAAGCAATCACGACAATGGCAGCGCAGCAGCAAGCTTGCCAAGTCCTGTCCAGCCGCACATGCTTGCTCGCAGCGGCATGCCGCTGCTACCCGGTGCGCCATTTGATCACCTGCCTGGTGAAGTGCAGAATCTGGTATTGCGGCGACTCGAAGTCCCCGACCTGCTGCGCCTGCAAGGCGTGTCGGTATCCAGCAATGGCTGCATCCACGGCTATGTGCAATTGGCCATGACGCCAGCGCAAACCCGGCACTGGAATGATTTACGCCAACGTGCACTGCGCCGCCAGCGTGCTTACAGCAGCCAGCTGTTTGGCACCATCTGGAAAGACGCGTCATGCGCACCTGGCGTCAGACAAAAAGCAGGCAGCACAACAAATGGCACTGCGCTATCGTTGCTTGCGCCTGCCTTTAACCCTGGAAAATTGCGCGTTCTGGAAAGAAATGGTTGAGTGCGCCAGCGCTGGCAACTGCCAGCATCTGGAACTCTTTTTCATCGACAGTGGAAATGACTTTCATCTCATGCATGTGCATGCGCTGATGTCGTACCTTGCAGGTCTGGGCTCCGGCGTCAGGCAGTTGCAGTTGTCCTTCGAGTTTTCTCACCTGAATCACGACAGGGCCGCTGCATTGGTCACGTTGCTGCATGAAACACCGCAGATGCATGCCCTGGTTTTACATGTGGGTACCTTTTCTGGCCGAGCGATGATGACGCTTGCTGCTGCCGTGGGCAAATCTGCACTGCAAAGCTTTTGTTGCCAATGCACGTCCACGGCCAGGGACACGGGTAGCGACCTCTACCTCCCATTGGCCGCGAACAACCTGAAAACCTTCAGCTTGCGCAATCTCGCTCCATTTTCAAATCGCGCTATCGAGACGGCGCAATTGGTATCTGCATGTGAGGAGTTGACCGAATTCACTGCCAATGCAAAGGTACTGCAAAGTCATGATTCGCAATCGTTTTTCCAGCTGCTGTTGGCACTGTCGAAGCTGAAACAATTGCGCAGACTCGAACTCAATTCGAAGCTCCCCGGCTTCGACCTGGCACACCAGCTTGGTCCGTTGCTGCAGCAATCCAGTACCCTTGAGTATCTGTGCTTTTACCAGCGTGGGGCGGTGGGCAACCAATTGAACGGGTTTGCGCAAGCGTTGAAGCAAAACACCTCATTGCAATACCTGAAGCTGGTCAATCTGGTTGCCGGCATGAGTAAAATTCCATTGCCCGGCAACAGCAGCGCGGCGGTCTTCCAGGCTTTGACGCGCAATCGCAGCCTGCGCACCTTGGTCATGCGGGGTGCAGAACAATCTCTGGAGTCGGGCCTGGCGTTGGCTCGATTGTTGCGCAAGAATTTCGTTCTGGAGCAACTCGATCTCGATTTCATGTATTTCCAAAACGAAGACATCAAGCCGGAATTCTTTCGATTGCTCATGCAAGGCCTGGCAGCCAATACGGGACTGCGCGGTTTTACCTTGCATGCCGAAGATCTTTCGATCAATGAGCCACTCAGCATGATGCTGCATGAAAATTGCACCCTTGAATCGCTCTCACTGCACGGCGTGATCAATAGCGTGGAAGACATGCTGTCTCTCGCCACCGCATTGGAGGGCAATTTCTCGCTCAAGGAGCTTGGTTTGGCATTCAGCTCTCCTTGTGCACCAGCGGGCGAGCCAGGAAGCAGCGGTTTTGACAGCGACAGTGACGACGGTTCGATTGATGGGGTGTTGGCCTTGATGGCTGGCAAAAATGGCTTGCGCAGATTGTCGCTGAATAACTGCGGGATTGCCGATAGTGCCGGACTTGCCCGGGCGCTGGCCAGTCACCCGCAACTTTCGATGCTCGATTTGAGCCACAATCCCCTTGATGACAGCGGCATGCGGGAATTGCTGCAAGTGGTGGCCGGGCATCCCTGCTTGTCAGTCTTGCGTTTGAATGCGGTATTTATTGATTACGACGACTTGATGCAGTTTGCACGCAAGCTGGCGCAGCGCAATCTACCGCTGTACCTGGAACTCGATTCCCGTCTGTTTATTGATACGCCGGATGATACAGTTGACGTACCCAAACCGCCAGGCAACTGGGTGATGCAGTTTGTCGGCCATCTGCCGCAGCACAACTTGCCGCTGTACCCAAAACTCGATTCCAGTCTGTTCAATGATGAGCCGGATGACGCAGTCGAGATACCCGATCCGCAAGGCAGCCGGGTTAGTGCGCGCAAAGCCGACCTGCGCGGCGCATTGCTGCTGGCGCAGGCCGATACTCCCCATCTGGTCATTCGTGACCTGGGGCATGCGATGGCAATGCAGCGCGACTGGAACTGGCGCGATCTTGTCAACGACTGAGCGAAATGATCCTCCAGGGCCGTGACGGAAATGTGGTTTGACGCCAGCCGCCGAGTTGGTTATCCTGTAGCGTCCCTGTTTTATTCGGGAAACATGCAGCAAGAACATGCGCCGATTTGACCGGCCGCCGGTAATCCGGTTGGCTTCAGCTTGCGGGCGCAGGACAGGACTGGAAACAGCTTGTCCACACAAATACGGCTAAAGCGGACTTGATGACTATTCTATTGAGCCCGAACTGCTGCCTGCAATCGGGCTTTTTACATTGGATCATCCCAGG
This sequence comes from Janthinobacterium lividum, assembly GCA_050954505.1. GTDB lineage: Bacteria > Pseudomonadota > Gammaproteobacteria > Burkholderiales > Burkholderiaceae_D > JAQGMO01. The sequence goes on along the minus strand of JBPBPY010000218.1, from coordinate 10,900 downwards.
CGCATCGCGCTGCGGGGTTCAGGAATTATGGAATCACTCGGAATCGTTACCCCCAGGATCATGGAGTTCGAGGCGCCGCTGGCACTGCAAAGCGGCGCCTCGATTGCCGGCTATCACCTGATGTATGAAACCTACGGCACACTCGACGCCACGCATTCCAACGCCGTGCTGATTTGCCATGCCCTGAATGCTTCCCATCATGTGGCGGGCCTGCACCAGCATGCCGACGGCAGGCAGGAGCCGGGCTGGTGGGACAATATGGTCGGTCCCGGCAAGGCGCTCGACACCAACCGGTTTTTTGTCATCGGTGTCAACAACCTCGGTTCCTGTTTCGGTTCCACCGGCCCGATGCACATCAATCCGGCCACCTGCAAACCGTACGGCGCCGCCTTTCCAGTGGTGACGGTGGAAGACTGGGTGCATGCCCAGGCGCGCCTGGCAGACCAGCTGGGCATCACGCAATTTGCCGCCGTCATGGGCGGCTCGCTGGGTGGCATGCAAGCCATGGCCTGGAGCATGCTGTATCCGCAGCGCCTGCGCCACTGCGTGGTCATCGCTTCGACCCCCAAACTGTCGGCGCAGAACATTGCCTTCAACGACGTCGCGCGCCAGGCCATCCTGACCGATCCCGACTATCGTGGCGGCGACTTCTATGCCCACGGCGTGGTACCCAAGAACGGCCTGTCGGTGGCGCGCATGGTCGGCCACATCACCTATCTGTCGAATGACGACATGGCAGAAAAATTCGGCCGCGAATTGCGCAATGGCGATTACCAGTTCGGCTATGGCGTCGACTTCGAGATCGAATCCTACCTGCGTTACCAAGGCGTGAAGTTTTCCGAATATTTCGATGCCAATACCTATCTGCTGATTACCAAGGCACTCGATTATTTCGATCCCGCCCGCGCGTTTGGCGGCAATCTGGCGCAGGCCCTGGCGCGCGCCACGGCCGAGTTCCTGGTGGTGTCGTTTTCCACCGACTGGCGCTTTGCGCCCGAGCGCAGCCGCGAAATCGTCCAGGCGCTGGTGCAAAACCGCAGCCGGCTGACCTATGCCGAGATCGATGCACCACACGGCCATGACGCCTTCCTGCTCGATGACGCGCGCTACATGAATGTGGTGCGCTCGTATTTTGCCAAGGTCTGGCGCGGCATGGCGGTGGCCCCGGCCAGCGTCGAGCGGGCCGATGTCCATGCCAATCATTCCAGCAGGGTGGCAGCATGAATTTCAGCGAACTGAGCGAACTGCGCGCCGACCTGGCGTTCATTGCCCATTGGGTTGCGCCCGGCGCCCACGTGCTCGATCTGGGCTGCGGCGACGGCGTCATGCTCGACTACCTGCAAAGCGACAAGCGCTGCAGCGGCTACGGCATCGAGATCGACGATGCCAAGATTCCGGCTTGCGTCGAACGCCAGGTCTCCGTGATCCAGCAGGATATGGAAGCGGGCCTGGCCATCTTTGGCGATGGCGCCTTCGATACCGTGCTGTGCCTGTCGGCACTGCAGATGATGAAAAATGTCGAAGGCGTCTTGCGCGACATCGTGCGCGTGGGCGGCGAAGCCATCGTCTCCTTCCCCAACTTCGCCTACTGGCCGCACCGGCTGGCCTTGTTGCGCGGACGCATGCCGGTTTCGCGCAGCCTGCCCTATGAATGGTATGACACCCCCAACCTGCGTTGCGCCACCATCCGCGACTTCGAAGAACTGGCCAACGAAGTCGGACTGGAAGTGCTCGAATGCGTGGCGCTGAAGGAAGACGGCAGCGTGGTCGAGTTCCTGCCCAACTGGCGCGGCAGCCTGGCCGTATTCCGGCTGCGTAAAAAAGATGCCACGGCCCCCACCCGCCTTGCCAGGAACGAACCAGAGAACCCTTCATGACGCTGCCTGATTCACTCACCACCCCGGCGCCGAAGATCTTGCGCTCGAAACTGTTCTGGGTCAGCCTGCTGTATTTTTCCGAAGGGTTTCCGCTGGGCCTGTTCTTCGATCTGTTTCCGGTGCATTTTCGCCAGCAGGGCGTGGAGCTGTCGAAGATCGGCCTGCTCAGTTTGCTGGGCCTGGCCTGGACGCTGAAATTCCTCTGGGCGCCGCTGATCGATTTCACACGCCGCCACCGCTGGTGGATGGCTGCAGCCGATGTCGGCATGGGCCTGGTGATGATCGTCTGCGCCAACCAGGCCGGTTTTGGTCCCTGGGTCTGGTTCGCCATTGGCGCCTTCACGCTGTTTTCCGCCACCAACGACATCGCCATCGATGGCTATACCATCGAGCAGCTCGACAAGCGCGAGCTGGGCCTGGCCAACGGCTTTCGCACCGGCTTTTACCGGGTCGGCATGCTGGCCGCCGGCATCCTGCTGTGGTTTTCCGATCACCTGGGGTGGACCGCCACCTATGTGCTGGCCGGCGTGATCTTCCTGGTCATTGCCGTCGTCAGTCTGCTGGCGCCAAAGGAGCCGGCGCGGCCGGCGCGCGATGCACCCGAGAGTCTGGGCAGCGAACTTTCGGCGCTGGCTGCGCAGCCGCTGCTGATGGTGGCCCTGCTGCTGTTCGTGCTGGGCTTGCTGTGGCCGGTGCTCGGTGCGCTGAAATCGGCCTGGCTGCTGCCGCTCAAGGCCACCTGGTGGTTCAAGGGCGCACCGGTGGCGCTGATCCTGCTGTCGGTCTACCTGCTCACGCGCGGCATTCGCGGCCAGTCGGCGGCCGTGGCTGCGGCGTCCGCACGGGGGCCGATGTTCGGCGCCGTGATCTCGCTGTTCAACCGCAAGCATGCGCTGCTGCTGATCGGCTTCATCCTGCTGTTCAAGCTGGCCGACTCCTCGATCGGTTTCATGATCAAGCCGTTCTGGGTCGACAGCGGCTTTTCCAATACCCAGATCGGCCTGGTGTCGGTCAACCTCGGGCTGGTGCTGTCGATTGCCGGCGGCTTTGCCGGTGGCCTGTACACCGACCGCGTCGGCATCTTCAAGGCGCTGTGGGTACTGGGCATCTGGCAATCGATCACCAATCTCGGCTATGTTGCCGCTGCCATCTACATTCCCCATGCTGCCCAGGGCAGCGACATCGCCTGGCATTACCAGGCCCTGATGTACAGCGCCAGCGCCATGGAGTCGTTTACCGGCGGCCTGGGCACGGCTGCCTTCCTGGCCTTCCTGATGGTGATCGTCGACAAGTCGCGCGCCACCACCGAATATGCCATCCTGTCATCGATCTTTGCCTTTTCGCGCTCGATTGCCGGCTGGGCCGGCGGCATCGGCGCGCAGGAACTGGGCTACGCGGTCTATTTCATGCTGACGTTTTTCCTGGCTTTTCCGGCCTACGCCCTGCTGCCGTGGATACGCAGCATCCTGCTCGATAAAGAGCGCGAGGACGTGGCGTAGAGGGGACAGCTGCGGCAGGGCCAGAAGCAGCCGATACAGATTGTTACCTTGTCATCGATTGTAAAACGTGATTTTGCTGTTGTTGTGGCCCGGTTCGGGTTACCTTGTTTGCCTTGGGAAACAAACCATTGACAGGCAAGCAATGCAGCGATCGTTCAACATTGGCCTATGCAGGGCATTCGGGCTCGGCAGTGCGGCACTGGCATTTTGCAGCGCGGCGCTGCTGGCGGGTTGCGCTGCGTCCGGCAAACCGCAAGGCCTGGGACAGGGGCGCAGCGGCGCCGCTGCAGCAGCATCGATGGCGGGCATGACTGCAGCACAGGCCTATCAAACCTACGCCACGCCGCTGGGCCATTCGCTGCCGCCGGTCAACCAGCTTGCCAATGTGGCGCGCATCGATCCCGTGGCATTGCTGAACCGCGTGGCCTGGGGTGCCGATGCCGCCGGTGTTGCCGCTATGCGCGCCAGCGGCCCGCAAGCCTGGCTGGAAAACCAGCTCCACCCGTCAGCAGTGACTTTGCCGCAACCCGTGGCGGCGCAAATTGCAGCGATGTCGATCAGCCAGACCCCGCTGGTTGACCTGGTGCGCCAGACCGAAGAGCGCCGGTTGGCCAGCGAGGAGCGCGCCGGCGACGAAGCCGGGAAGGCCGCACGGGAAAGCTTTCGCCGGGAACTGGACCGTCTGGCCCGCGAGAGCGCAACGCGCTCACTGCTGCGCGGGCTGTATTCGCCAGCGCAGTTGCAGGAACGGTTGACCTGGTTCTGGGCCAATCATTTCAATGTTTTCCAGGGCAAGAAAGAAATTCGTGTCCTGATCGGCGACTATGAAGAGCAGGCGATTCGTCCATTCGTACTGGGGCGGTTTCGCGACCTGCTGGCAGCGTCGCTGTTTCATCCCGCCATGCTGAGCTATCTCGACAACGAGCGCAATGCCGTCAACGGCATCAATGAAAACTACGCGCGCGAGGTGATGGAGCTGCATACGCTCGGTGTCGATGGCGGCTACAGCCAGCGCGACGTGCAGGAACTGGCGCGCATTCTTACCGGCGTGGGTGTGGCAAACCTGAAGGTCATGCCGCGCGTGCGTCCGGCGTTGCAAGCGCAATATGTGCGCCACGGCCTGTTCGAATTCAATCCCAATCGCCATGATTACGGCGACAAGCAGTTTCTTGGCCAGACCGTGCGCGGTGCCGGCCTGGCCGAAGTCGACCAGGCCATCACCCTGCTGGCGCGCCAGCCGGCCACGGCGCGCTTCATCAGCCGCAAGCTGGCAGTGTTCCTGGTGGCCGACGAACCGTCGCCCGCACTGGTGGCACGCATGGCCAAGACCTTCATGCAGACCGACGGCGACATCAGCCAGGTGTTGCGCACGCTGTTCGACAGTGCCGAATTTGCTGCTTCGCTGGGCCGCAAATTCAAGGACCCGCAGCTATACGTCATGTCGGCCGTGCGCCTGGCGTATGCCGGCAAGCCGATCACCAATGCCATGCCCATGATGAACTGGCTCAACCGCATGGGCGAGCCACTGTTTGGCCGCCAGACCCCCGACGGCTATCCGATGACCCAGGCGGCCTGGGCCAGCCCCGGACAAATGACCACGCGGTTTGAAATTGCCCGCATCATCGGCTCGGGCAGTGCCGGGCTGTTTCGCATCGACGGCATGCCGGCACAGGAGCGCCAGGCCTTTCCGCAACTGGCCAATGCACTGTTCCATGAATCGATGCAGAAGAGCCTGAGTCCGGCCACGCGCGCGGCGCTCGACCAGGCCGGCTCGCCGCAGGAGTGGAATACCTTCCTGCTTTCTTCGCCTGAAATGATGCATTACTGATCGGAGTGACGCAGATGAACGCTTCCTTTTTTGCTTCCGCTTGCGCTTGCAATTCCACTTCCCACGGCCGCCGGGTCCTGCTCAAAGCCATGGCGGGCCTGCCGCTGGCCGGTGCTGCAGGCACCTTGTTTGCCGCCCCGGCGGTGCAATCGAAACTGCTGGTGGTATTCCTGCGCGGCGCTTACGATGCCGCCAGCCTGCTGGTGCCGCTGGGCAGCCGCTTCTATCAGGAAGTGCGTCCGAATATCGCCATTGCCCAGCCGTCGGCCGATCCCGGATCGGCCATGACGCTGGACGCCGACTGGGGCTTGCATCCGGTGCTGCGCCAATCGATCTTGCCGCTCTACAGCGCAGGCCAGGTCGCCTTCATTCCATTTGCCGGCACCAACGACAGCTCGCGCAGCCATTTCGAAACCCAGGACCATATCGAACTTGGCCAGGCCGACGGTGTGCGCAGCGCCTCGCAATCGGGTTTTCTCAATCGTCTGGCCAATGAACTCAATGGCCACGGTGCCATTGCCTTCACCGACAAGCTGCCCTTGATCATGCAGGGCAGCGCGCAGATACCGAACACCGGCTTGCGCAATGTCGGCAGGCAAACCATCGATGCGCGCCAAAGCAGCATCATTGCTGCAATGTATGGCAACACCGCGCTTGCCCATCCGGTCAACGACGGTTTTGCCGTACGTGATGAAGTGCAGCGGGAAGTCAGGAGTGAAACGGGCAGCGGGACGAACAGCAAGATGAACAGCGAAAGTAGCAGCGAAAAGCGCAGCGCGTCCAGCAGCGTGCCGCGTGGAGCCGACATGCTGAATGCGGAAATGGTGGCGGCCAGCCGCAACGCCATCAGCGCCAAGGGTTTTGAACTGGAAGCGCGCCGCATTGCCCGCTTGATGAAAGACCATTACAACCTCGGCTTTGTCGATGTTGGCGGCTGGGATACCCATGTCGGCCAGGGTGCAGCGAATGGCTACCTGGCAGGCCGCTTCGAGGAACTGGGACGCGGGCTGGCCGGTTTTTCCAGTGAAATGGGGTCACAGTGGCGCGACACCGTGGTAGTGGTGGTCAGCGAATTCGGCCGCACCTTCCGCGAGAATGGCAACCGCGGCACCGACCATGGCCACGGTTCGGTGTACTGGGTTCTCGGCGGCGCAGTCAAGGGCGGTCGAATCGCCGGCGAGCAGGTCCGCGTCGAGCAGGCCAGCCTGTTCCAGAACCGCGACTATCCGGTGCTGACCGAATACCGCGCACTGTTTGGCGGTTTGTTCGCGCGTCTGTATGGCTTGAATGCGGTGCAGCTGGCGCGCATTTTTCCAGGAGCGGCACCGCGCGACCTCGGCCTGGTTTGAACCATGGCGCTTGCGTCAATCCCGGTCGATGTTTCGGCTTGCCTGAAGGTCCTGTTGCGGCGGGCCCTGAATAGGGGGAACGCAAACGCAAACGCAAATGGGGCCTGGTTCCAGACACCGCCGTTGGTTAAAAAAATTTAATCTTTGCTTGCACCCGCAACGCGCCGCACATCCTGGTTACTCAAGCTGCTGATGACCTTGCGTGGCTGTTTGCGTGCCTCGGTTACGTTGCCATGGCGTTCTCCGATGAGGCGCCTCGGTTTCATGATTCGTTGCACAACCCGGTGCAGGACCCAGTGCATGACTCAGAGCAGAACCCGGTGCATGACGCAGCTCGTGACTCAGTACATAACTCAGTGCATGACGCAGCTCGTGACTCAGTACATAACTCAGTGCATGACGCAGCAAATGACTCACTGCATGACGCAGCAAATGACTTGGCAGCATGCCCCGGTTGCGAGTCCTGAACGTGGCTCGGCGTTGCAAGCGGTAATTGCCCGCCTTGATTGCATGACTTGACAGCGTCCGGATAACAGCGGAGACCACACATGGATCACCACCGGATTGCGCAGGCAGGCCTGCCAGTGCGTATGACAGGGCTGCAGCCAGATCTGGTGTTGGCAGCGCACTCGCCGTTGCATGGGCAACAAACGCCGGCACCATCGGGATCGCCATCCGTGCGCGAACCAGCCCGGCAGCATCTGCCGATGCTGCCGGGCGATCCATTCCGGCATTTGCCGGCCGAAGTCGCCCGACTTGTGCTGCGCAACTTCCGGGTCTTCGATCTGCTCAACATTGCACAGCTCTCGCGCGCATCGCAAGCCTGTATGCAGGATTACCGCAAACATGATCTGTCGCCGGCGCAGCGAACGCATTTCGCCGCCATCGCGCAGCGCCGCAGGCAGAGGGAAATGGTATATTCAAGCAAGATGCTGGCGGACACATGGGACCATCCGCAACAAGCACCCACTGCGGCACGGCAGGCCAGGGCGCGGCAATGGATCAGTGCCTCGCCTCATGTTCGGGTTGCACTGGCGGCGGAAAACCGCGTCCACTGGAGCGACCTGCTTGCCGCGGCCAGTTGCGCTGACTGGCAAGTGCTGGAACTCGACCTGTGTTGCGATGTCGACGGCGTGGGCATCGCCAGCTTGCCCGACGTCATGGGTTCCATCACAGGCGTGGAAAATCCGGGCCGGGCGCTGCGTCTGTGCCTGACGTACGAGCTGTTCGATGACGCTGCAGTGCTGAGCTTGCATGCTTTCCTGAACCAGCACCGATATATCGATGCGCTGATGTTGACAATTGCCGCTTGCCGGCACAGCAGTTTGTCGAAGCTTGGCAGCATGGATGCCGCCAATCGCCTGCGAAAGTTTGATTGCCGGTTCAAGCAGTTTACCGAGACCAGCGACTCTGAAATTCTCCAGGTAATTGCCGGCAACAGCATGCATGAGTTCTGCATTGACGGCTTGAGCTTTCATGGCATTGGCGTCGATGCACTGGTCAACGCCTTGACCTCGCATCATGGCTTGACTCAGTTCAGTCTCGGTAAAATATTCGCGACTTCGGGCTCCTTGGTCAGGATTGTCGAAGCGCTTGCCGGACATGCCGGTCTGCTTGCGCTGCATCTGGACGGCTGCGACCTCAGCGTCGATGCCGCAGCAGCATTGGCCAAATTGATTTGCCCGCCCAGTGCGCTGGAAAGCTTGAGCCTGCATGGTGTGTATGTGAGCGACAGTGGCATGGCCACCCTCTCCCGGGCATTGGCCGGCAATGTCTCGCTGACCCGCTTCGAGTTCTGTGTCGGCAAGTACACCCTGAATGCCCATCCCTGCGCCGATGGCAACATAGCGTTGTGGAAGGCCTTGCTGGCCAACCGTACGCTGCAAGCACTGCTGCTCAAGGCAAGGAAGGAGTCGGCAGAAAATGGCCGCCTGCTGGAACAAATGCTGTGCCATAACACCACGCTGGAAGATTTCACCCTCTGCCTGGATCAATTCGACAGCGCCGCTGCGGCCAGCGCGTTTCTTGATCATCTGCTGCAGGGCCTGGCAGTCAATACCGGACTCGCACGTTTCAGCCTGCGCGCCAGCGATGAAGTGCCGATCGACGCGCTGGTCGCCATGCTGCAGACCAACCGCACACTGCGCCGCCTCGATCTCGACGGCGTCATCAAGAATGCCGAATCCCTGGCAAGCCTGGCAACAGGCTTGCAGGGCAAAGCATCGCTGACCGATCTCAGCGTACAGGGTTTGCCGATCTGCCGTCCCGGACCCGATGACGTGAGCGACCTGGCACTCGATGCGCTTTGCACGCTGCTCGGCGGCGAAAACGGCTTGCGCAGGCTGCACCTGATCCACTGCAACATCGACCGTGGCACAACGCAACTGGCTGCGGCGCTGGAGAAAAACCGCCAGCTTGGCTTGCTCGATCTGAGCCAGAACAAGCTCGACGCATCCGGGTTGCCGGCTTTGTTCAACGCCATTGCCGATCATCCGGCCCTGTCCGTGATATTGCTCGACCAGATTTTTTTCGAACACGAAAGCCTGCTCGCACTTGCGGCTGCGCTGCACCGGCGCACGGCGCCGCTGTTCCTGTCGATCGATTCGAAATTCTTCACGCCATTTGATGAAAACATTATTTCGGAGGGCAAGCACCGCGACGAGGCCCGGTCCGTGCGCGAAAAACGTGAGATTGTTCGTGCCCACCTGCTGGCCGCAACCCCCGACAAACCCCAGGTCATCATTGCCGATTTAAAGCCGGGATATTTTTTATACCCCCAGCTCGACTGGCGCGATTTCGTGCCGGTTTGATCCAGCACCAATCGTGGAGACCGAGGATGGATGGAAACCGAAGCGCAGCGGCCAGCCAGCCGCACCGCGCATGGCCGGCACCTGGCCCCCGCTTGGCAGAAATTCCGCCGCCGGCTCCGCAGGGTGGTGCAGGAGCCGACTACCCGCTGGCACTTGGCAGCGTGCTGCGCGCGCGCAATGCCATGCGGCCCGGAGAGCCATTCCAGCACTTGCCGGCCGAAGTGGAAAATCTGGTGCTGCGTACATTCAGTGCCGGCACGCTGCACACACTCGCTGGTATATCGAGACGTGCCAAGGCCCGTGTCGACGAATACAAAATGGATGGCGCATCACGGCCGCAGAGCTTGCAGATCGAGGCCATCGAGCGCCGCCGTCATGAACGGTCGATGGCGTTTTGCAGCAAGACGCTGGCGGACACCTGGTTTCATCCCGACAGGGCACCCGCTGCGGCACTGCAGGCCGAGGCCAGGGCGGCGACTGCGGCGCTGACCCACGTACGGGTGGCACTCGCGCAGGAAAACCTGAAGCACTGGGACGCCTTGCTGGCTGCCGCCAGCAGCGGCGGCTGGCAGGTGCTGGAACTCGATGTGCGCGGTAATACCGGTACTGACAGCGGCCATGCCCTGCAGGAATTGCGTGCTGCCATGCCATCCATCACCGGCCTGGGTCAACCGGGCCGGCAACTGCATCTGCGTGTGAGCTACGATTGTTTCGGCAAGGACGCCTGCTTCGGCTTGACGGCATTGCTTCGCGAGCAGCCGCACATCGGTGCACTACGAACGGCAATCAGATCGTTTGAAAGCGCGGCAGTCGCCGAACTTGGTGATGCGCTTGCCGCCAGCAGCGTTCGTCATGTCGAATGCGTTTTCCATGGCAGGGGTCAATCCGACAACAGCGGCATTTTCCGCGCCCTGTCTGGAAACCTGCAAGGTTTCATCGTCTGCGGGGTGTACTTTCGCCAGCGCAACGATGATGCCATGATACAAGCGCTGAAGTCCCAAACCGGGCTGATCCATTTCCAGCCAGGCTACCTGGGTGTCGAAGCAGCCTCCATGGTCCACGTCATTCAAGCGCTGCAGGCGCATGCAGGTTTGCGCGCGCTGGACCTGTCGGGTTGCGAAGTTAATGACGCAGGCGCAGTGGTCCTGGCAAGGTTGCTCAGGCAGTCCTCGCAGCTGGAAACCCTGTGCCTGGATCAAGCCGGATGGAGCGACCTGGGCTTGACGGCACTGGCCCAGGCCGTGGGCGAGAACAGCTCGCTCTTGCGGCTCGAGCTACGCCTGTCTGAAGACACTGCGTGGCAAGCCGCAGGTACTGCTGCATAAATTAAAACCGGGGAATTCGTCCGAGCAAGAGTTGGACTGGCGCAGTTTCGTGCGCCAGTGAGCGCATGCCCTTCTTGATTCCTGCAGCTGCCACCAGCGCCATTGCTGCCGCCACAGAAATTTGCAATGCAGCTTGCAATGCCCTCGCAGCGCCATGCTGCCCGGCGAGCCATGTCAGCACCTGCCTGCGAAAGGGGAGAATCCGGCGCTGA
>JBPBPY010000195.1:0-21165 GCA_050954505.1 Janthinobacterium lividum | reverse complement strand
GCTCTTGCCCGCAGCGGTGTTCGAATGGGGCTTGATGAAGTATTACAAGGTGCGTTGAATTGGGCCGCCGCCTGCGCCGCCTGCAACGGCTTTCGATCAACGCTGCCGTGCTGGGCGAAATCCTGTTTTGCCTTGCGGCCCGGGCCGCTCAGGATGGCGACCAGAGCCGCCTGGTGGGAGACCTGGGCGCGGGCGTCTACCACACCGGCGCGCTGGTGCGCGGTACTGCCGACAGCAGCGTGCTGCCCTATGCCTATTTCGACTACGGGCGCTTTTTTGCCCGCGTCGATACCTTTGGCGTGCGCACGCTGCCGCTTGGGCATGGCACCCTGGAACTGGTCGCGCGCGTGAGCCAGGAAGGCTTTCTCGCGCAGCATGCCGGTGTCGCCGCAGCACAGCGGCGCAGCAATCCGGTGCCGGTCGGCCTGGGCAGTTTCCAGGAAACGCCGCTGGGCGGCTTTTTTGTCTATGGCTTTGCCGACCTGGCTTCCGGCGGCGCACTGGCCGAAGCCACCTATGCCGCCGAATTCAAGCTGGCACGGCTGACCGTGTACCCGACGGCGGGTCTCGAATGGCGCAGTCAACGCTATGTGCGCCATTTGTATGGCATCCCGGCCAGCGAGGCCGGCGCCGCCGCAGCCTTGCCCTATGCGCCCGGCGCATCGCTGGCGCCCAACCTGGGCATGGCGCTGGAGGTGCCCCTGGGCGGCAGCTGGTTCATCAACGGCCAGTGGCGCCGGCGCTGGTTCGACAGCGCCGTCTCGGCCAGCCCGCTGGTGCAGCAAGCCACCCAGGATAGCGCTTTCATCGCACTGAGCTACCGCTTCAAATGAGAAGCGGGTTTGTAACAGTGACCAGTGAATCTGCAAAACATTCTCATTAGCAATTTACTTCGATTGCAAACTGCTATACATTGAATGCCACGCGACGTTTCCACGAGGCGACATGTGCCATCGCAGCTGTCCACTTCCTTTCCTCCATGAGCCGCTCTGATTACCCGGTCTTGCCGCTGTGGGTCATGCGCCTGTTCTGGGCCATTGCCACCACGTGGTGTGCTGCCGGTTTTGCCAACGCCCAGGCGGCAGCGCCGACCGGGCTTGAACAGCAGGTGCGCGATATCGGCCAGGTCGTCACCGGCATTGCCAGCTACATCAAATGGCCAGCCAGCCACAATGCACTGCAATTGTGTGTCACTGGCGATACGCGCTTTGCCGCCACCTTGCTTGACGGTTCCGCGCAGGCGCGCAGCCAGCCGATGCGCGCCTTGCGTTTGCCCGGTTCGCCCAGCACGGCATTTTCCAGCTGCGATATCGTCTACGTCGGTGCCCTGGCTGTTGCCGAGCGGCGGCGCCTGTTGCAGCAGCTCGACGGCCAGCCAGTGCTGTCGATCAGCGAGCCGGATGCGCCATGCACCGGCAATATCATGTTCTGCCTGAAGTTTCGCGATGAGCAGGTGGCGTTCGAAGCCAATCTCGATGCCATCGGCAAGAGCGGGTTGCGGGTCCACCCGAATGTGCTGCAGCTGGCGCGGCGCAAGGGTAGCCCATGAACCAGGCGCAGTTGATCACGCCGCGCCGCAGTCTGGAGCAGGTACTGCGCAATGCGCACCTGGGTGTGGCCTTGATCGCCGTGCTGATGGCCGCCATGACCCTGATGATTGCCGGCCTGATTGCCGTGCGTATCTATTCCGAGGAAAACCTGCTGCTGGTGGCGCGTTCGATGAGCTATACGGTGGAAGCCGCAGTCGTGTTCGGCGACGCCAATGCGGCGGCCGAGGCGCTGGCCGTCATTGGCGCCAATGAAGACATTGCCGAAGCCAGCGTCTATGGACGCAACGGACACCTGCTGGCAAGCTGGAAAGATCCCCAGCGCGGGCCGCGCGCCTGGCTGGAAAAAGTCCTGGCCGCACCGCTGCTGCCCAAGCCGCTGGTGTTTCCGATCATGCGCAACGACAACGTGATTGGCCAGATCCGCCTGCGCCAGGACGGTGGCGGCTTGCTGCTGTTTCTCGGCAGCGCCCTGTTGGCGGTCATGGTATGCATGGCCTTGTCGACGCTGGTGGCACTGCTGCTGGCCAAGCGCATGCAGGCCGGCATCACCCGGCCGCTGCGGGCCCTGGCCAACGTGGCGCACCGGGTGCGCCGCGAGCGCGACTTCGCCCTGCGCGCGCCAACTGCAGAGATTGCCGAATTCAATGAATTGAATGCCGATTTCAATGCCTTGCTCGATGAACTTGAAACCTGGCAAAAGAGGCTGCAAAAAGAAAATGCTTCGCTCGAACACCGCGCCAATCACGACAGCCTGACCGGCCTGTCCAACCGTGCCTTCCTGGAAGACCAGCTGGAACAGGCGGTGAACCAGGCCAGCCTTGCCGATGGCCGGGTTGCCGTCATGTTCCTCGACATTGACCATTTCAAGCAGATCAATGACCAGCATGGCCATGCCGCCGGCGACAGCGTGCTGGTGGCCATTGCTGCGCGCATGAAAAGCCAGTTGCGTGAAGGCGACCTGGTGGCGCGGCTGGGCGGCGATGAATTTGCCATCCTGCTGCAAGCCTTGCGCAACACCGATGACGCTTTGCACATCGCCGACAAGATCCTGGGCGAAATGCGTGTGCCGATCGATCTGCCCGAAGGCGGCCGCCTGACTGCATCGCTGTCGATTGGCGTGGCCGTGTTTCCGGACCACGGCAGCGATCCGCAGTCGGTGCTGGCGGCGGCTGACCGCGCCATGTACCAGTCCAAGCAGCAACGCGGCACGCGCCACCTGGCAGCTTGACCGCTTGCAGGTTTCACGGCAGAACGCCTGCGCCCGCCGCCGCCGCATGCTGCCACCGTCTGCCGCCGGGCACGTTGCGGCCTAGCGTATCGAGCGCAGGTATTGCGGCGTGACTTTCACGCTGCTGGTTTCGCCCAATGCATGGGCGGCGTGCCAGGGCCAGCGTGGATCGTTGAGCATGCCGCGCGCCAGCGCAACCAGATCGGCCCGGCCTTCAGCCAGGATGTCTTCAGCCTGTTGCGCTTCGGTGATCAGTCCCACGGCAATCACCGGCATGGCCACCGCCTTCTTGATTGCCTCGGCAAATGGCACCTGGTAGCCGGGCAGGGTGGGGATCTGCTGCCGTGTGCTCAAGCCGCCGCTGCTGACATCGATGAAGCTGCAGCCGCGGGCCTGCAACGCCTGCGCCAGCACCAGGCTTTGTTCGAGGTCCCAGCCGCCCTCGACCCAGTCGCTGGCAGAGATGCGCACGCCGACCGGCTTGCCGGCGGGGAAAGCAGCGCGCACGGCGTCGAATACCTCCAGCGTCAGGCGCATGCGGTTTTCCAGCGTACCGCCGTAGCGGTCGCCGCGCTGGTTCGACAAGGGCGAGAGGAACTGGTGAAGCAGATAGCCATGGGCAGCATGCACTTCGATGGCGTCCAGGCCAAGCCGCTCGGCGCGCCGGGCGGCCTCGGCAAAGGCGGCGGTGATCGAGGCGATGTCCTCGATGCTGGCAGCGGCAGGCGGCGCATCGCCCTCGTGGAAGGGCAGCGCCGACGCCCCGATGGTCGGCCAGCCGTTGACTGCATCGGCTGCGATGGCCAGGCCGCCCTCCCAGGGTTTGGCGCTCGATGCCTTGCGCCCGGCGTGGGCAAGCTGGATACCGATCGGCATCGCGGAATAGCGCCGCACATCGGCCAGCGTTGCTGCCAGCGCGGCTTCGGTCACGTCATCCCACAAACCCAGGTCGCCATAGGTGATGCGCCCGTGTGCCTCGACCGCTGCCGCCTCGAGGAACATCAGGGCGGCACCCGACAGCGCCAGGTGCCCCAGGTGGATCAGGTGCCAGGGCGTGGTCTTGCCCTGTTCGGCCGAGTACTGGCACATTGGCGAGATGACGATGCGGTTTTCAAGTTGCAGCGAACCCAGTTTGAATGGGCTGAAGAGATGGCTCACGAGGTTTCCTGTCGTATGGGTTGGGCGTGGTCTTGCTTGCTCCCGGCGGTCCTGGCTGGGTCGGCCGGTGTGGACTGATATTGGCTGGCATCGGCTGATATCGACTGATACCGGCTGGTGTCAGCGGCCGGCACCTGCCGTCAGCGGCAGTCAGCTGGGGGCCGCCTGGCCGGAGCAGGGCAAGAGCGAAAAAGCAGTGTAGCGTCAAATGCAAAGTGGCGTTTTTTCCGGCCGTGCAGGCCATGATGGCAGCCGCCGGCGCCAGTTCCCGAATACGAATTATTATCATTTGCGTGGTATACTGCGGGGTCTCCATGGCTGCATCCACCAGCCTGCAATGGATCTCCTGCCTTTCAAGAAAGCCGATCATGACCGACGCAATTTCTGCCACCCAGGAGCGTACTGCCAACCTCGCCATGCTGAAGAAAGGCGACAGCGCCGTTGTCACGCGCCTGGTCAGTGGCGCCGATGAAGAGTCGGCGGCCGTCATGCTGCGGCTGATCGAGCTGGGTTTTTGCCCTGGCGAACGGGTACGCGTGCTGGCAGAGTCGTTTCCGGGCGGCGATCCGATGGCCATCCGGGTTGGCAATTCGACTTTTGCACTGCGGCGCCATGAAGCGGCGATGGTCTGCATCGACGCGCCGGCGCGCTGAACGTTCCAGCCAGCCGGCAACTGCCGGCGGGACTTGGCGGCGCAAACCTTTTTTCATCCAGATTCATTCATTTTCGACTCCCATTCCATGAGCAGCATCAGGCCCTTGCAACTTGCGCTGGTAGGCAATCCGAATTGCGGAAAAACCGCGCTGTTCAACCGTCTGACCGGCGCGCGCCAGAAGGTTGCCAATTACGCCGGCGTGACGGTGGACCGCAAGGAAGGGCATTTCACTTCCGCCAGTGGCCGCGGCTACCAGGTCTTTGACCTGCCGGGCGCCTACAGTCTGAAGGCCATGACGCCCGACGAAGCGGTAACGCGCGACGTATTGTTCGGCAAGCGGCCCGATGAAGGTTTGCCGGACGTGATCGTGCTGGTGGTCGATGCCACCAACCTGCGCCTGAACCTGCGTCTGGTGCTGGAAGTGCTGCGCCTGCAGCGGCCCACTGTCCTGGCAGTGAACATGATGGATGTGGCCAGAAGCCGCGGCCTGGTCATCGATATTGCCCGCCTGCAGGCCGAACTCGGCGTGCCCGTCATCGAAACCGTGGCCGTGCAGGCCGGCGGCAGCGCTGCGCTGGTCGAGTATCTCGACGGCGTGGCCCAGGTGGCGCAAAAAAGCGTGGCGCCTGCGCCCGCCGTCACCTCGACCATCGAAGACGCCGCCTCGCTGCAGGCCACCCAGGCCGAAGTGCGCCGCATCCTCGAGCTGGTCGTGACCCAGCCAGGGCGTCTGCAGAGCAGCGGCGACCGCATCGATGCGGTGGTGCTGCACCCGGTGGCAGGTTATGTGATCCTGGCCGCCATCCTGTTCCTGATCTTTCAGGCGGTCTTCAGCTGGGCCGCCGCGCCGATGGAATTCATCAAGGGCAGCGTCGATGAACTGGGCCAGCTGGTCACCCACTTCATGCCGGCCGGCCTGCTGCGCAGCCTGCTGGTCGACGGCATACTCTCGGGCGTGGGCAGCGTGCTGGTGTTCCTGCCGCAGATCCTGATCCTGTTCCTGTTCATCCTGGCACTCGAGGACTCCGGCTACCTGCCGCGCGCCGCCTTCCTGCTCGACCGCCTGATGGGCAGCGTCGGCCTCTCCGGGCGCGCCTTCATTCCCTTGCTGTCGAGTTTTGCCTGCGCCATTCCCGGCGTGATGGCAACCCGCACGATCCGCAATCCGCGCGACCGCATGGCCACCATCATGATTGCACCCTTGATGACCTGTTCCGCGCGCCTGCCGGTGTATGCACTGATCATCGGCGCATTCATCCCGGCGCGCGACATCGGCATCTTCAACCTGCAGGGCCTGGTGCTGTTCGGGCTGTACCTGGCCGGCATTGTCTCCGCCATGGCCGTGGCCTGGGTCATCAAGGTCACCATCGGCAAAGGCCGCTACCAGCCGCTGATGCTGGAACTGCCGAACTATCACTGGCCCAACCTGCGCAACCTGGCCATCGGCCTATGGGAGCGCGCCCGGATCTTCATCACCCGCGTCGGTGGCATCATCCTGTGCCTGATGGTGATCCTCTGGTTCCTGTCGAGCTTTCCATCGCCACCCGATGGGGCAACCGGTCCGGCGATCCAGTACAGCCTGGCCGGCTGGATAGGCCAGCACATGGAAACCATCTTCGCGCCGATCGGCTTCAACTGGCAGATCTCGATTGCCCTGATTCCCGGCATGGCGGCGCGGGAAGTCGCCGTCGGTGCACTCGGCACGGTGTATGCGCTGTCGGCCACCGGTGACCAGCTTGCCACCACGCTCACGCCGATGATCGCCGCCACCTGGAGCCTGCCAACGGCATTGTCGCTGCTGGCCTGGTACGTGTATGCGCCGCAATGCATATCGACACTCATGGTGGTCAAGCGCGAAACCAATTCCTGGAAGCCGGCCATCGCCATGGCGGTCTACATGTTCGTGCTGGCCTACCTGGCGTCGCTGGCCACCTTTCAAATCAGCCGGGCCATGATCGGAGGTGCCTGATGCAGCAAACCATCGTTGGCCTGATTGTTTTCCTGGCACTCTGGCGGGTGGTGGCGCGCTATGCGCCCCTGGCAGTGCGCAACGCCATGCACCGCTTCCTGCTGGGGCTGCTGCGGCGCATTGGCCTGCAGCGTCTGGCAGCCCGGCTGGCCAGCAGAAAGCAGGCCAAGGGCGGTGCCTGCGGCGGCTGCAACGCCTGTGCCTCGGCCGATGGCGGCAGCGCGCCGCCTGCGGAGCCGATTGCGGAATTCAGCATCACCCCCGAAGCGCTCAAGCGCACCGCCAGGCGTTGACGAGGGCAGGCGCCTGCACCGGCAGCGGGCAGGCCTGGCCGCTGCAGCAGTGCAGGCGCGGGCTGGCCCGGCAACAGATGGCGCGCCGCCGCCACTGCCGTCGTGTTTTCACGGCCCTCGGCCTGGACGGCCATCCTGCCTGGTGAGTGCTGCAGCGCCAGAATCTTGGGGCGAGTCGGCCGTTATCCTTTAAAATAGCGGACCTATCAGGATTTTCCCCCATGTCCATCTCAAGCACCCAAGAAATCGTCGCAGAAATGCGCGCTGGCCGCATTGTCATTCTCGTTGATGAAGAAGACCGCGAAAATGAAGGCGACCTGGTGATGGCGGCAGAGTTCGTGACCCCGGAAGCCATCAATTTCATGGCGCGCTTTGGCCGCGGCCTGATCTGCCTGACCCTCAATGAAGCGCGCTGCGAGCAGCTCAACCTGCCGATGATGACGGCACGTAACGGCACTTCCTACGGCACCAACTTCACCGTCTCGATCGAAGCCGCCGAAGGCGTCACCACCGGCATTTCGGCGGCCGACCGGGCGCGCACGGTGCAGGTTGCCGTGGCGCGCAATGCCACGCCGATGGACATCGTGCAGCCCGGGCACATCTTTCCGCTCAAGGCCAAGAAGGGTGGCGTGCTCATGCGCGCCGGCCATACCGAAGCGGGTTGTGACTTTGCCGAACTGGCCGGCCTGGAGCCGGCGGCCGTGATCTGCGAAATCATGAATGATGACGGTACCATGGCGCGGCTGCCCGACCTGGTCGAATTTGCCCGCTTGCATGAATTGAAGATCGGCACGATTGCCGACCTGATTCATTACCGCAGCCAGAACGAAAGCATTGTCGAGCGCGTGGCCGAACGCACCATGCATACGCAGCAAGGCATCTTCCACGCCGTGGTCTATCGCGACAAGAACAGCGGCGGCGCCCATGTTGCGCTTGTCCATGGCGATGTCACGCCGGAGAGTGAAACCCTGGTGCGCGTGCATCAGCCGGTGTCGATTCTCGACATGCTGGAAACGGTGGCCAGTACCCACTCCTGGAATGTGCCGGCGGCGCTGACCGCCATCAAGCAGGCCAGCCGCGGCGTGATGGTGCTGCTCAATTGCGAAGGCTCGGCTGAACTGATGTTCCAGCAATTCAATCTGCTGGAACAAGCCACGGCAGCACCGCCTGCCAACATGAACCGCGTCGACTTGCGCACCTATGGCATCGGTGCGCAAATTCTCAAGGATGTCGGCGTCGGCAAGATGCGCCTGCTAGGCAGTCCGCGCAAGATGCCATCGGTCACCGGGTATGACCTGGAAGTGCTGGGCTACCAGCAGACGCCGCAGAGCCAGTCGCAATCCTGAGCGCCTGCCGGTGGCGCCGGCGCCTTGCTGACCGGTTCTGAAATGCCATGAAATTTGCTTAATCCTATTTTTGATGCGCTTTGCGCACGTGAGGTTGTTATGCCAGTTGGAACCTATGAAAGTAATCTGGACGGCGCGGGTTTGCGCATCGGTATTGCGCAAGCGCGGTTCAATGCGCCGGTCTGCGAAGGCTTGTTGTCGTCCTGCCTGGCCGAACTCAAACGCCTGGGTGTGGAAGAGGAAGATGTGCTGTGCGTGACCGTGCCCGGCGCGCTGGAACTGCCGCTGGCCCTGCAAAAGCTGGGCGAAACCCTGCAGTTCGATGCCCTCATTGCCATCGGCGCGGTGATTCGCGGCGAAACCTACCATTTCGAATTGGTGTCCAACGAGTCGGGTTCCGGCATTACCCGGGTGGGCCTGGACTTCGGCATTCCGGTTGCGAATGCAGTGTTGACGACGGAAAACGACGACCAGGCCCTGGCCCGGATGGTGGAGAAGGGCGCCGATGCTGCACGGGTTGCCGTCGAAATGGCCAACCTGGCCAATGCGCTCGACGACCTCGCCGGCGTGCCAGACAGCGAACAGGACTGAGCCATGAATGAAAAATCCCTGCATGCCAATCCGAGCAAGAACCGCACGCCGCGCCATCGGGCACGCGAATTTGCCTTGCAAGGCCTGTATCAATGGCTGTTGAGCAACGAGGACTCGGGTGCCATCGAAGCGCACATTCGCCAGGCGCATGGTTTTGACAAGGCCGACAAGGCCCACTTCGATTCACTGCTGCATGGCTCGATCAAGCAGGTCGGCGCACTGCGCACCGAACTGGCGCCGTTGATCGACCGGCCCATGGCCCAGCTCTCGCCGGTCGAGCACGCCGCCTTGCTGATCGGCTCCTACGAGCTGAAGAACCATCCGGAAATTCCCTATCGCGTGGTCATCAATGAAGCCGTCGAGCTGACCAAGTCGTTTGGCGGCATCGACGGCCACAAGTATGTCAACGGCGTACTCGACAAGCTTGCCAGCCGTGCGCGCCAGCTCGAGGTCGACACACCGCGCGAGGACTGAGCTCATGATCAATCTGGCAGAACGACTGGCGCATATCGCGCCGTTCCATGTGATGGAACTGGTAAAGATGGCCGCCGTGCTTGAAAGCGAAGGGCGTGACATCATTCACCTGGCAATCGGTGAACCCGATTTCAGTGCGGCGCAACCGGTTATCGATGCAGCGACCGCCGCAATGGCGCAAGGGCGTCTGCAATACACGGCAGCAACCGGCTTGCCGGCATTGCGTGAGGCAATTTCGGGCCACTATCGGGATGTGTATGCACTCGATGTGGCGCCGTCGCGCATCATCGTCACTGCCGGCGCATCGGCGGCGCTGCTGCTGGTGTGTGCAGCGCTGGTGCAAGCCGGCACCGAAGTGCTGATGCCCGATCCTTCCTATCCATGCAACCGCCATTTTGTCGCCGCCTTCGATGGCGTGGCAAAGATGATTCCAAGCGGTCCGCAGCAGCGTTTTCAGCTTTCGCAAGAGACCGTGCAGCAGAATTGGAGCGCAGCCACCGGCGGTGTCTTGCTGGCGTCGCCTTCGAATCCGACCGGCACCTCGATCACGCATGAGGAGCTGGGCAAGATCGTGGCCGAAGTGCGGCGCCGCAAGGGCTTCACCATCGTCGATGAGATCTACCAGGAATTGACCTACGACAGTGCACCGTTTTCTGCACTCTCGCTGGGTAATGACCTGATCGTCATCAACAGTTTTTCCAAGTATTTCAACATGACCGGGTGGCGGCTGGGGTGGATGGTGGTGCCGGAAAACCTGGTGCCGGCCATCGAAAAACTGGCGCAGAATCTCTTCATTTGCGCCTCCAGCATTGCTCAGCATGCGGCGCTGGCCTGCTTCACACCCGAGGCGCTGGCGGTATTTGCTGCGCGCAAGGAAGAGTTCAAACGCCGGCGCGACTATATCGTGCCAGCGCTGCGGGATCTGGGTTTTGTCGTGCCGGTGACGCCGGATGGCGCCTTCTATGTCTACGCCGATTGTTCGGCGCTGGCGCCTGACGCCAATCAGCTGTCGCTCGACCTGCTGAATCAAGCCGGAGTGGCCATCGTGCCGGGGCAGGATTTCGGCCCCTCCACGGCGGGGCGCTACTTGCGCATTTCCTATGCAACCTCGATGGAAAACCTGCATGAAGCCGTGCGGCGCATGGCGGTTTTTTTTGCGCGGCGCAATCCGCTCGATTGATCCCCTCCGGCATTGGCGCCAACAGGCGGGTGCAAACGCAAACCCGCTTGGCCAGCCAACAAACCCGCGAACACCAGGCCGGTGGAGCGGGCATCCTGAGTCAAGCCGAGGCCAGCACGTCCGGTTTGTGCTGAACCGGCTCGGCAGTCTTCTGGGTCTCGCCATTGCCATCCACCAGTTTCGGCTTGGCGCTCGGAACCATGGTGGCTTGCTCAGGCATCGGCGCTGTCAGGGCCGGTCCGGCCTGCGCTGCACCTGAACTTGAACCTGAACCTGAACTTGAACCTGCTGCGGCGCCAACTGGCGCGGCGCGCTGCATGATGGCATTCATCGCCACGGTCTTGCCACGGGCAACTTCCTGCAGGCGGCGATACTCGGCCAGGACCTTGAAGCCGTAGCCATCGTCGGAATCGAACGCTGCGGCGCCCACATACATCTTCAACCCGGCTTCCACCGATCCCCCACGCTTGACATAATCCTTCAGGATCATCGATCCAACCTTGATGTTGGCAACCGGATTGAGTGCGGCTTCCACGCCACCGAGGGGACGAAATTTTTCATGATGGACCTTGGACATCACCTGCATCAATCCCTGCGCGCCCATGGGACTTTCCGCGATGGGGTTGAGTCCTGATTCAATCGCCATGACGGCAAGAATCAGCAAGGGATCGAATTTGAGGTCTTTGGCCGTCGTATAGGTGGCGCTGACGAGCATGTTGGCGGCATCACCGGCCACACGGTACTTGCGGGCCAGCCAGGCTGTCACCGCTCTCTGGTCATGCGGTGCCACGATGCTTTCGCTGCGCGCCGGACGCCAGGGGTTGCTGGTCGCGGGCAGCAGGCCAACGTCGAACCCCAGCCCGTAGCCGATGGTGGCATCAGGACTGGCCGAGCTGACCAGCATCTGGCCAATGCCTGGCAAAGCCGAGCGGGTCAGCAATTGCTTGTCGACGGTGGTGGTGAGAACGCTGGAGTTGTCGAAATAGGAATTGCCGGCGCGCGCCGCAGCGCCGGAGTTGACCCATGACATGCCCAAGGCAACGATGGCGCAGAGGCCGGCACCCAGGATCGAGAACTGCACTGCATTGCGCTGTGCAACGCTTGCGGCGACGGCGGTGCCACGGGCTCCACCGATGCCACGATGGACATGGACGCTGGCCTTGCTGCTGGCATTGCGGCGGCCTGCAGGATAAAGCGCTTCAACGCTGCCATTGGCAGCACCTGCCGCCTTCACGGCCGCCGGGTTGAGCAAAATGCAGCGGCTGTTGCGCGAGGTGCCGAAGCTGCTGCCGGTTGCCCCGATTACCGCGTCTGTCACTGCATTGGCCAGCCAGCTTGCCGGCGTATGCGACCCATCCCTTGCGTTGCTGCGTGAAAAACCGAATCCTGTTTGTTCGACTGCCTGTATTGCATTGCCTGCTGCACGGTGCGCTGGAATGCCCGCTGCACTGCGCGCGATACTGCTTGTTGAACGCGCGCGGTCCTGCTTTGGGCCCATGGCGGCGCCGGATGAATGCTGCTTCATGTTTCCTCCTGAACGTCCGCGGCGCGGGTGACGGCCCCGATCAACAACATCGAGGCAACATCACGCCATTACTGATCGCTAGAAAACTGCGTGCGCCGTGAACCAGAAATATCGTCCGACGTCGCATGGCGCGACTGGCGGACGGCGGCGTTGCCCTGGCGATCGCAGTGGGATCTGTACGGGGCAACGTGGTTCGGGGGATGAGGCTGACGCCTCGCGAAAACAAATCCTTAAAATGTCATGTGGGGCCCCGTTCCCCGTGAGCTGATCGGTACAGCGCAAGGCCGAAGCCTGTGCGGAACCCAGCAAAGCGGCCGTCCTGCAAATGCTTGCAAGGCAGGGCCGCTCTTTGGTTGCTTCCAGTCATATCAAAATGACTACTTCCGTATCAAGAGCACGAATTGTAGAAGGCAGTTTATATCAAGTCAATACTAGGATTTCCAAAAGCCATAACTTTAAAATCTTGAAAGTGGTGTTGACCGTCTACAAAAATTAATAAAATCAGGGACTTGCGCAGTTAAGTTCAGGCCGCGCGTCTGTACCGGAAAACCACGAAAAAAACCATGAAATATACGGATTTACGAGATTTTATTTCTCAGTTGCAAGCATTGGGTGAGCTGAAAGAAGTCAATGTGGCCATTTCGCCAAATCTGGAAATGACCGAAGTCTGCGACCGCATCCTGCGCGCCGGTGGACCGGCGCTGCTGTTCAACAAGCCTGCCGGCTACAGCATGCCGGTTCTGGGCAATCTGTTCGGCACGCCGCGCCGCGTGGCGCTGGGCATGGGCGCGCAGGATGTGTCGGAACTGCGCCGCATTGGCCACCTGCTGGCCAGCCTGAAGGAACCCGAGCCGCCGAAGGGCTTCAAGGATGTGCTGGGCATGGGTTCGCTGTTGAAATCATTATGGGACATGGCGCCAAAGGAGCATCGTTCGGCGCCATGCCAGGAAGTGGTCTGGGAAGGCAACGACGTCGATCTGGCGCGCCTGCCGATCCAGCATTGCTGGCCCGGCGATGTTGCGCCGCTGATTACCTGGGGCCTGGTGATCACCAAGGGCCCGAACAAGAAGCGCCAGAACCTGGGCATCTACCGCCAGCAAGTCATCGGCCGCAACAAGGTGATCATGCGCTGGCTGGCCCACCGCGGCGGCGCACTCGATTTCCGTGAGCACGGCATCGTCAATCCCGGTCAGCCCTATCCGATTTCAGTGGCGCTCGGTGCCGACCCGGCCACCATTCTGGGTGCGGTCACGCCGGTACCGGACAGCCTGTCCGAATACCAGTTTGCCGGTTTGCTGCGCGGCAGCCGTACCGAGCTGGTGAAATCGATCGGCAGCGCGCTGCGTGTGCCGGCCTCGGCCGAGATCGTGCTGGAAGGATCGATCCGGCCCGACGCCAGCCATCCCAGCGGCTATGAGCATGCGCTTGAAGGGCCTTATGGCGACCATACCGGCTACTACAATGAGCAGGAAAGTTTTCCCGTATTTACCATCGACCGCATTACCATGCGGCGCGACCCCATCTATCATTCGACCTATACCGGCAAGCCGCCCGACGAGCCGGCCGTGCTTGGGCTGGCCCTGAATGAAGTCTTCATCCCGCTGCTGCAGAAGCAGTTTGCCGAAATCACCGACTTCTACCTGCCGCCGGAAGGCTGCAGCTACCGCCTGGCGGTGGTGCAGATGAAAAAGGCCTACGCCGGCCATGCCAAGCGGGTGATGTTCGGCGTCTGGAGCTTCCTGCGCCAGTTCATGTATACCAAGTTCATCGTGGTGGTCGATGAAGATGTCGACATCCGCGACTGGAAGGAAGTCATCTGGGCCATCACCACCCGTGTCGATCCGGCCCGCGATACGCTGCTGGTGGAGAGCACGCCGATCGACTATCTCGATTTCGCTTCGCCGGTCAGCGGACTGGGCAGCAAGATGGGCATCGATGCCACCAACAAATGGCCAGGTGAAACCAGCCGGGAGTGGGGCTCGACGATCGCCATGACGCCCGAGGTGCGTGCGCGGGTGGACATGATCTGGCAGACCCTGGGAATTTGAGCGCCGTTGCCGGCGGGCTGGAAATCATCGTGCGCTGCGCGGGCATTGCTGATAGAATCCTCGTCGGCGGGCCCCTGCGCATTGTGGCATGGCTAACCTGGTCAGGTCGGGAACGAAGCAGCCACGGCCATTACCCATGAGTGCCGCAGACAAGGCTCGCCTTCTTTATCCTCCATGCTGTTTCCCGGCGCAGGCTTGCTTTGCGGCCAGGTTGTCCGATTCCGGGCCGACTGTCCCAGTCCAATCTTGCTTGACGCTCCTGGTCCAACCTCGCTTGCCGCAATTTTTCACGCGCTTTCGCTGTGCACACCATCTGCGCTTTTGATCCGTTGTCTCCCATCAAATCCGCTGCCACTTGTTGATCTCCGGCCGGGAACTGCCGTGCCGGTTTTGCCACTCACCCTGCTTTGCATTGCGCTGCTGTGCGGCGCACTAACTGGGGGTTCATTTTGGATATTTCAGCAAAGCGGGGTTCATCAACCACTTCTTCATCCGGCGCATCCGGGCCGCATGGGTCTGGCGCTGCACCGTCACGCTTTTTGGCCGGCTCGGTGGAATCAGCGTCACCAGCGGACTTGAGCTACTCGACCGGCACGATTGACTCGATCGACTCGATCGGATGGTCAACTTTATCAACTTCATCGACTTCATCGACCTCATCTACTTCATCCACTTCGTCAACTTCATCTCCCTCCCGCGCATCGTCGTCAGGTTCCGGTTCATCGTCCTCCTCCCGGCAATCTGCCAGAGTCCGGTCGCGCATGCCGGACAGGCCATGGCCGCTGCCGACCCGTCCGGCAACGCGCACTGCCGCTGCCGAAGGCACCGCCAGCGTGATGTTCCAGCGCCACTGCCTCGCGTTGGGCTTGGCCGGGGAGCCGGGTGATATCGACATGCTGGAACTCCCACGCAGCGCAGACATCATGCTGCGCAATGACCGTGGCCGCACGGCCCTTTGCACTGCGGCACGCCAAGGCGACACAGCGCTGATCAAACAGCTGCTCAAGCACGGCGCGAATATCGAAAACGCCGATGCCAGGCAACGCACCCCGCTGATGCATGCGGCAATCGGCGACCATCTCGCGGCAGTCAAACAGCTCTACTGGAAAGGCGCCAGGCTCGATGCCGTCGATGAGCAAGCCTGCCGCGCCGCCACGCATGCAGCCCAGCGTGGGCATGACCGTGTGCTGCGCTTCCTGCTCCAGGCCGGCTCGTGGGACGATCTTGCGCTGCGCCTGGCGCGGCACAAGCAACCACTGAAAGCCCTCCAGCATCGACTGCTGCGCCTGACCGTGGGGACGCCGCGCCAGCATGCGCTGGCAGCCGATCTTGGTGTGGCACTCGCGCACGGCAGGGCGTCGGCTGCGCGGCTGCTGGTCGAAGCCGGCGCGCGGTTTACGGTTGCGCAGGCGCGCGAGGTGCTGAAGACGGGGGTGCGCTACAACAACGCCAGGATCGTCCACGCCACGCTGGCCGCGCTGCATGGCCAGGCCGGGGCAGCCGCGCTGATCGACACGGAACTGTCTCGCGCCCTGGAACAAGGCGCCAGCGTGGCGACGGTCGACCTGCTGTTGCAGCAGCGCTTTGCGGTCGAGCTGGCGCCGGACGATGGTCAGGCGGCTGACAGCGATGAATCGATCCTTCCTTCGGCGAAGACCCTGGTCGACAGCCTGCGCCGGCATTTCATGAACGAAGCCGGCAAAGCGCGCAGCGAGCAGGATTGGCGCAGCACCACTGCCTGGCTGTGCCGGCAGCGCGGCTTGCGTTGCCGGGTCGCCCGCACGCTGCTGGCCGAGCTGGGTGCGCCATGGAAGCTCATGCCACATCTGGAGCCGGACTGGCCCACGGGTTTGCTGCACCCGGCGCCCTTGCTGTACCGGGTGGTATGTGCCAGCCTGCTGGCACGCAGTCATGCCTTGCACAGCCTGCGTGATGATTTGCGCAGCACGCTCGAGAGCTACGCCAGTGGTGCCCACGAGCGCGAGAAACTGGACTGGGAAATTGCCGGGCCGCTGGCGGCCGTCGCCAAGGCACAGGCTGCCGTGCTGATCGTGCTTGGCAAGGATGACTGCGAGCGGGAGTGCGGCAGCCGGGTGATGATGTTGTATTTTCTGCTCAAGCGCATGCGCCCCTTTGCAACTCATGCGGTGGCAGGGCAACTGGTGTCGCAAGCCGGCCTGCTGCCGGCGCTGGCATTGGAGGTTGCGCACATCTGGGTCGAACTGCGCGATTCGGCCGCGGCGACGCCGTCGCCGCGCGAGGAAGAACTGGCGCTGGCAGGTGCCCTGCTGGAGCGGTTGTATGACGGCGACTTCAAGGCATTGCGGCGTGCGCCAAAACCGAAGCTGATTGCGCATTTGTTCAGGCTTCAGGCCGGCTACCTGGCGCAGTACTGCGCCAGCGTACTCGAACCACAGCCTGGCGTAACCGAGTCCGGCATGCACACCTGAACGGCAGGGCGCTGCTGCAGCAAATACCGGCATGGGCGCTGCGTAAACCTTCAGGCTGGCCAGGCCCGCTCCAGTATCTGCCGCGCCGGCGTGCTGCCGTCCAGGGTGCCGAATACGGAACCGCCGGCCGGATTCGCACGGCGATCCTGGCCGAGCCGGCTGGTCAAAAATGCCGCGGCGATGCCGGCCGGCGCATGCTGGTGCATCAGCACCGCCTGCAGTGCCAGTACCAGTTGCGAGACAAAACGGCGCGCCAGCATTTCCTGTTGCGGTCGTGGCGCCAGCAGCAGTTGGCGCAGGCTTGCCGGCAGCGCCGTCATGCCGTCGAGCCCCTTTCCGTCGCGCTCCAGCGTATCGAGCAGCAGCGTCATGCCGCGCGGCTCGCGCTGTGCCGCACGCAACACATCGAGACACATCACATTCGCCGAGCCTTCCCAGATCGAGTTGACTGGCGCTTCCCGGTACAGCCGCGCCATCGGGCCGGTTTCGACGTAGCCGTTGCCACCCCAGACTTCCAGGCATTCGCCGGTAAAGGCCACGGTGCGCTTGCAGAGCCAGAACTTGGCCGCCGGTGTGACGATGCGGCGCCAGGCGGCTTCCAGGGCGCTCTGGTCGGCATCGCCAGCGCCGCTGGCGTCGAATGCGCGCGGCAGGCGCAGCATCAACAGCGCCGCCGCCTCGCTTTCCAGTGCCAGGTCGGCCAGCACATTCTGCATCAGCGCCTGATCGCAGAGCCGGCAGCCGAAAACGTGACGATGGCGTGCATGATGAATGGCTTGCACCAGCGCCTGGCGCATCAGTGCCGCGCTGCCGATGATGCAATCGAGCCGGGTATGGTTTGCCATCTCGATCATGGTGGCAATGCCGCGCCCTGGCTCGCCCACCAGCACTGCCTGGGCCTGGTGAAATTCGACTTCGGCGCTGGCATTGGAGCGGTTGCCCAGCTTGTCTTTCAGGCGCTGGATATGGACTGTGTTGCGGCTGCCGTCGCTGCGCCAGCGCGGCAGGAAAAAACACGAAAGTCCTTCTGCTGTTTGCGCCAGCACCAGGTGGGCATCGCTCATCGGTGCAGAAAAAAACCATTTATGGCCATCCAGGGCATAGGTGGCGCCGCGTCCTGTGCCATCGATCGGCGTGGCAAGGCTGGCATTGCTGCGCAAATCCGACCCGCCCTGTTTCTCCGTCATGCCCATGCCCAGCCAGATTGCGGTTTTTTGCGCCAGCGGCACATCGCGCGGGTCATGCTGCCGGCTCATCAGGCCACGCTGGAGGTCGGCAAACAGCGCGGTGTCCTTTTGCAGCAGCGCAATGCCTGCACAGGTCATGGTGGCCGGGCATAACGACCCGGCTTCCACCTGCCCATGCAGGTAACAGGCTGCCGCACGGGCCACCTGTGCGCCGGCCCTGCGCGCCGCTTGCCAGGGCAGGGCATGCGAGCCTTCGCGCCGCAACAGCGACAGCAGTGCATGCCAGGCCGGATGGAATTGCACCAGGTCGATACGCCGGCCGATCCGGTCATGGGTCTGCAATGCCGGCGCATGGGTATTGGCCAATTCGCCAAGCTCGAGCACCTCGGCGCTGCCCAGCTCTGCACCGAGAGCCGCCAGATGGGCGCCATGCCAGCCGGCCCCTTCGCGCACCAGGCCCTGCTGCAGCACCAGGTCGGTTGCATACAGGTTGTAGTCGCGCAGATCGGCAGGCTGATTGACACCGGCGCGGTTCAGCGGATCGGCCGGCGCAGGCGCGCCTGCGCCGGTTGGCGGCGCATGGGTTGGTGGTGGATGGGCTGGTGGGGCGGCACCGGTTTCGGCACCGGCCGGCAGCGCCGGACGGGCCACCGGCATGGCCGGTGTCTGGTTGGCATGGTGCCCGGCATCGGCCATGATCGATCTCCTGTCGGCAAGCGTTATTCCGGTAAAATGAGGGCCAGCCTAATTTCCGCCCGCCTATGTCCTATCAAGTCCTTGCCCGCAAATATCGTCCGCGCAGCTTCGATACCCTCGTCGGGCAGGAGCATGTCGTGCGGGCACTCACGCATGCGCTGGAAAAAAAGCGCCTGCATCACGCCTATCTGTTTACCGGTACGCGCGGCGTGGGCAAGACCACGCTTTCGCGCATCCTGGCCAAGTCGTTCAACTGCCAGGGCGCCGACGGCAATGGCGACATCACGGCCGTGCCCTGCGGCGTCTGCGATGCCTGTGTGTCGATCGACGCCGGCCGCTTTGTCGATTACATTGAAATGGATGCCGCCTCGAACCGCGGTGTCGACGACATGGCGCAGCTGCTTGAACAGGCAGTATATGCCCCGTCGAATGCGCGCTTCAAGGTCTACATGATCGATGAAGTCCACATGCTGACCAACCAGGCGTTCAATTCGATGCTCAAGACGCTCGAGGAACCGCCCGAGCATGTGAAATTCATCCTGGCCACCACTGATCCGCAAAAGATTCCGGTTACCGTGCTGTCGCGCTGCCTGCAATTCAATCTCAAGCAGATGCCGCCCGGGCATATCGTCGGCCACCTTGAAAACATCCTTGGCCAGGAAGAGATCACCTTCGATGTGCCGGCCCTGCGCCTGCTGGCACAGGGTGCGCGCGGCTCGATGCGCGATGCACTGTCCTTGACCGATCAAGCCATTGCCTATGCCGCCGGGCGCGTGACGCTCGAGGCGGTGCAGGGCATGCTGGGGGCACTCGACCAGACCTTCCTGATCCGCTTGCTTGACGCACTGGCGCTGGCCGATGGCGCTGCCTTGCTGGCGGTTGCCGACGACATGGCTGCACGCAGCCTGTCCTACAACGCCGCCCTGCAGGATCTGGGCACCTTGCTGCACCGGGTTGCGCTGGCCCAGACAGTGCCGGCGGCCTTGCCGGAAGACTTGCCGGAGCGCGCCGACATTCTGCGCCTGGCCGAGGCCTTCGATGCCGAGGAAGTGCAGCTGTTCTACCAGATTGTCGTCCACGGCCGCAACGACCTGGGGCTGGCGCCCGATGAATATGCCGGCTTCACCATGACCCTGTTGCGCATGCTGGCATTTCGTCCCGGCGTCGCACCTGCGCCCTCCGGTTCCGGTGGCCAGGGCGCAGCAGCCCTGGGCAGGCCGGCCGCACGCGCGGCGGTCACCGGCTCTGCTGCGGCCACCGTTTCCGCCCGGCCGGCAGCACAGGATGCGCGAGCGCCGATGATGCCGACATCGGCATCGAATCCGGTGGCCAATGCAGTGCGGCATGACGACGCAAGCGACGGCGCCTCGGGAGGCGGCGCGCCCAGCGCTGCGCCAGGCGTTTTGCCGACTGCGATCAGTGCACTCGGTGCACAGAATGCCGTGCTCGATGAGGGAGCGCCGACCGTGGGCGCTTCGATGCCTCGCCAGCCGGCTGCAGCCCTCAGTCCGGCGATGGCAGCGCTGGCTGCGGCGCGCGGGGGGCGCACTTCGCCATCATCATCATCGTCATCGCCAGTGCGCGCAGGCGCGTCGGCGGCAAATGGAACACCGGCAGCACCGGCCGCAAGCCAGGCGCCGGCTCAACCGCTGCCCATGGCCACGCCAGCTGCCACGGTCTCGGCAGCGCTGCCTGCCAGTCCCACGCCTGCATCGACACCAGCGGGCCAGACCAGCGCCGGCACGTCGCCCGCCAGCATTTCCCGGCCTGGCAATGGCGCATCGCAAACCAGGACGGCTTTGGACAATGCACCGCCCTGGGATGATGATGTACCGATGATGGATGCGGACTTTGATGATGTCCCGAATCCTGGCCGGCAGCATCAGGACATGTCCATGCCACCCGCTTCGTTCGAGGCCGCAGCTGCCCCACACGCGGCTCGCGCCGGTGCGATTGCGCCGGGCCGCGACCACTCGGCGCATCGGGCCCAGCAGCAGTCATCGGCGCGCGCGGCTGCGGCCGAACCGATGGCAGCACAAGCCGGTCAGGCGCAAGACGGCAATATAGCGGACCCTGGCGCAGCGGTGGCGGCAGCCATGCCGCGCCAGGGCAATCCACCACAGATCGACATCCAGACGCCCTTTGTGCCAATCGCCATTGAGGCGCTGGGCTGGGACGGCAACTGGCCGCAACTGGCCGCCAGCCTGGCGCTGCGCGGCGTGGCCCAGCAGCTGGCACTGCAGAGCGAACTGGTGGAATCCGAGCAGGAAGCGGGGGCGACCAGGCTGCAATTGCGCGTGCCGGTGGAAACCTATCGCAGCGCTGCGAACATCGAGAAACTTGCCGCTGCAGTGAGCGAACATTTTGGCAAGCCGGTGCGCATCGGCACCGAGATCGGGCCGGTGCGCCACACCGCCAGTGCCGTGGCACAGGCAGAGCGCGCCAGCCGCCAGCTGGCGGCAGAAGAAACCATGCATAACGATCCGTTCGTGTTGACCCTGATCCGTGAATTCGGTGCCTCGATCACACCGGGCTCGATCCGTCCACTTTGACCCCATCTCCAGGAGAGACACCATGATGAAAAACCAGCTTGCCGGCTTGATGAAACAGGCGCAAACCATGCAAGACAACATGAAGAAGATGCAGGACCAGCTTGCCACCATTGAAGTCGAAGGGCAGTCGGGCGCCGGTCTGGTGAAGATCGTCATGACCTGCAAGAATGATGTCAAGCGCGTCTCCATCGATCCGACGCTGCTGGCCGATGACAAGGACATGCTGGAAGACCTGGTCGCCGCTGCCTTCAACGACGCCGTGC
>JBPBPY010000194.1:0-21340 GCA_050954505.1 Janthinobacterium lividum | reverse complement strand
CGAGGAGCTCAGCAAGAACGTGTTCTACACCGGCGCGGCGCCGAACCAGCAGGCCATTCCCGCGGTCGAGTATCTGATGAGCAAGGAAGGCGGGGGCGCCAAGCGCTTCGTGCTGCTGGGCACCGACTATGTGTACCCGCGCACCACCAACAAGATCCTGCGCGCCTTCCTGAAATCCAAGGGCGTCAAGGACAGCGACATCGATGAAGTCTACACGCCGTTCGGCCATTCGGATTATCAAACCATCGTCGCCAACATCAAGAAGTTCTCGGCCGGTGGGAAGACTGCCGTCATCTCCACCATTAATGGCGACTCCAACGTGCCGTTCTACAAGGAACTCGGCAATGCCGGCCTGAAGGCAACCGATGAGCCGGTGGTGGCGTTCTCGGTGGGCGAGGAAGAATTGCGCGGCATCGATACCAAGCCACTGGTGGGCAACCTGGCGGCCTGGAACTACTTCGAATCGGTGAAGAACCCGACCAATGCGGCATTCATCAAGCAGTGGAAAGACTACGCCGTGGCCAAGAAGCTGCCCAATGCCAGCACGGTGGTGACCAACGATCCGATGGAAGCGACCTATGTCGGCATCCACATGTGGGCGCAGGCGGTGGAGAAAGCCAAGTCGAGCGATACCGATAAGGTGATCGCCGCCATGTCCGGCCAGACCTTCAAGGCGCCGTCAGGCTTCACGCTGACCATGGACAAGACCAACCACCACCTGCACAAGCCGGTGATGATCGGTGAAATCAAGTCCGACGGCCAGTTCAATGTGGTCTGGAAGACCAAGGGTCCGGTGCGTGCCCAGCCATGGAGCCCGTACATCGAAGGAAATGAAGGCAAGCAAAAACTGTAATCGTGTTCCTGCCGGGGCTGGATGTCTGATGCCATCCCGCCCCGGCATTTTTTCGTCTGCAGCTCGTTTGCGGTCCGGTTGCAGCTGGGCGCAGATCGATCACGGTCTGGCTGCAGGTCAATCGCAGTCCGGCTGCAGTCCGGCTGCAGTCCGGTTGCTGGTCAATCGCAGTCCGGCCAAAGCTCGATCGCAGTTCAGTCACAGTCCCGCTGCACGCCGATCGCAGTTCGGTCGCAATCCGATTGCAGTTCGGTTGCATTTCGATCGCAGTTTGATGAATGGCCACGCATGACACAAACTTTTCGCCCGTTCCAACGCATGCAGCAGGTTTTGCTCGCTGGCGCGCTATGTCTGCATGCCTTGCTGGCGCAAGCTGCCATCGACCCTGCCCTTTTGGCGCCCCTGGCCGGCGACGACCCTGACGCGCGCATCGAAGCCGTCGGCAAGATTGCCGCCCTGGCCAACGACGATGCGCTGCGCATCCTCAACGCCTTGAATACCGATACGCTGTACGCCACGCCCGAAGGCCGGGTGCTGGTGGTCGACGACGACAAGGCCTTCGATCCGGCCACCGGCGCGACCGGTCCGCTGCCCGACGGCATTGACGCCATTTCCGTCAATAACCGCTTGCGCGCCGTGGTGGAAGGATCGCTCTCGGGCATGCGCCTGCTCGACAGCGACCGCAACAAACGCATGGCAGCCGCGCTCGAGCTGCAGAAAGCCGGCGCCGGCGCGGCCCAGGGTCCGCTGATCGTCAAGGCGCTGGAGAAGGAAACCGATGCCGGCATCAAGGAAATCCTGCTGCGCCTGGCGGCCACCGCCAATCTGGCTTCGGCCGATCCGGCCACGCGCCGCGCTGCGGTCCTGGCGCTCGGTGACAGCACCAATGCCAACCTGGTGCCGGTGCTGCGCGCGATGATGAACAGGAATCCCGATGGCAGCTATGCCGAACCCGATGAAGCAGTGCGCATCGCGGCAGTGGGCACACTGCAGAAGATGGAGCGGCGCCAGGCCATCACCGACATCGTCGCCAACCTGGTCTACGGCATTTCGCTGGGCAGCATCCTGCTGCTGGCTGCATTGGGCCTGGCCATCACCTTTGGGCTGATGGGCATCATCAACATGGCCCATGGCGAACTGCTGATGATCGGCGCCTACACGACCTATGGCGTGCAGACGCTGTTTCGCCATTACCTGCCCGGCGCGCTCGACGCCTATCTGCTGGTGGCATTGCCCTGCGCCTTCATTGTCGCCGGCGCCGTCGGCGTGCTGCTCGAGCGCACCGTGATCCGCTGGCTGTATGGCCGTCCGCTGGAAACGCTGCTGGCCACCTGGGGCATCAGCCTGATCCTGATGCAGACGGTGCGCACGCTGTTCGGCGCCCAGAATGTCGAAGTCGCCAATCCTTCCTGGATGTCGGGTGGCATCACCGTGCTCGGTTCGCTGGTGCTGGCGTACAACCGCATCGTCATCATTTTCTTTGCCCTGTTCGTGGTCGCAGCCGTCTGGGTCATCCTCAACAAGACGCGCCTGGGTTTGTTCGTGCGGGCGGTGACGCAAAATCGCCGCATGGCCGGCTGCGTAGGCGTCTCCACCGCCAGGATCGACATGATGACCTTCGGCCTGGGTTCCGGCATTGCTGGCCTGGGCGGCGTGGCGCTGTCGCAGCTGGGCAATGTCGGGCCCGACCTGGGCCAGGGCTATATCGTCGACTCCTTCATGGTGGTGGTGCTGGGTGGCGTCGGCCAGCTGGCCGGCACCGTCATTGCCGCCCTGGGCCTGGGTGAAATCAACAAATTCCTCGAACCCTGGGCCGGCGCCGTTCTGGCGAAGATCGCCATCCTGGTGTTCATCATCATCTTCATCCAGAAACGCCCGCAAGGCTTGTTTGCGTTGAAAGGCAGGAGCGTAGAATGAAGCCCACCCTGATGGACCAGACGGTGCCGCTTGCCCGGCCCGAATCCGAAGCCGGCGCCACGGCGAAGATCCTGCCACCGGCGGCAGCAACCATCGGCTTGCCTGCCAGCGGCCTGTTTACCAAACCGGCATGGGCCGGCATCGTGGTCTGCACCATCGTGCTGGGATTGCTGCCCATCCTGAATCTTGCCGTCGATGCCGGTTCGGCCCTGCATGTCTCGAGCTTCACCGTCGCGCTGATCGGCAAATTCATGTGCTACGCCATTGCTGCCCTGGCGCTCGACCTGGTCTGGGGCTACACCGGCATCCTCTCGCTCGGCCATGGCGTGTTTTTCGCACTGGGCGGCTATGCCCATGGCATGTACCTGATGCGCGCCATCGGCCGCGACGGCGTCTACCAGAGCAACCTGCCCGACTTCATGGTTTTCCTCGACTGGAAAGCCTATCCCTGGTTCTGGTCGATGACCGACAATTTCTGGTACTGCATGCTGCTGGTGGTGCTGGTGCCGGGCGTGCTGGCCTTCGTGTTCGGCTATTTCGCATTCCGCTCGCGCATCAAGGGCGTGTACTTTTCCATCATCACGCAAGCCATGACGTTTGCTTTCATGCTGCTGTTCTTCCGCAATGACACCGGCTTTGGCGGCAACAACGGCTTTACCGATTTCAAGCGCATCCTCGGCTACACCATCACGGCGCCTTCGACCAAGGCGGTACTGTATCTGGTGACCCTGCTGTTCCTGCTGGGCGCCCTGCTGCTGTGCCGCTGGGTGGTGCGCTCGAAGCTCGGCCGGGTGCTGCAGGGCGTGCGCGATTCGGAGTCGCGCCTGATGTTCATCGGCTACAACCCGCTGTGGTTCAAGCTCTTTGTGTGGACTTTGTCGGCGGTACTGTGCGGGATTGCCGGGGCGCTGTACGTGCCGCAGGTCGGCATCATCAACCCGTCTGAAATGTCGGTCGGCAATTCCATCGAGATGGTGATCTGGGCTGCCGTCGGTGGCCGCGGCACGCTGGTGGGCCCGATCATCGGCGCGTTTACCGTCAATGGCTTGAAGAGCTGGTTCACCGGCGCCTTCCCGGACCTGTGGCTGTTTGCGCTCGGGCTGATGTTCATCCTGGTCACGCTGTTCATGCCGCAAGGCTTGCTCGGCCTGGCCGCGAAGCTGAAAAAACACAAGGAGCCCGCATGAATCCGGTCCTGCAACCTGGCCAGGTCTACCAGGGCGGCGACCCTGGCGACGCTGCCGCATCGTTTGCGCGCGTGCGCGGCGCCGGTGTCGATACCCGGCACGGCGCCATCCTGTACCTGGAAGACATCACGGTCTCCTTCGACGGCTTCAAGGCGCTCAACAAGCTGAGCCTGGATATCTCGGTCGGTGAACTGCGCTGTATCATCGGCCCGAACGGCGCCGGCAAGACCACCATGATGGATGTCATCACCGGCAAGACCCGCCCTGGTGCCGGCTCCTGCTGGTTCGGCCAGACCATCGATCTCACGCGCATGACCGAATACGACATTGCCCACGCCGGCATCGGCCGCAAGTTCCAGCGCCCGACCGTCTTCGAGCAGCACACGGTGTTTGAAAACCTCGAACTGGCGATGAAGACCAACAAGCGCGTCAAGCCGACGCTGTTCTTTCGCCTGTCTTCGGAACAAAAGGACAAGATCGATGAAATCCTGCGGCTGATCCGGCTGCACGGCCAGGAACACCGGCTTGCCGGCCTGCTCTCGCACGGCCAGAAACAATGGCTGGAAATCGGCATGCTGCTGATGCAGGAGCCGCAGCTGCTGTTGCTCGACGAGCCGGTGGCGGGCATGTCGGACGCCGAAACCGAGCGCACCGCGGAACTGCTCAATGAATTGCGCGGCAAGCATTCGATCGTGGTGGTCGAGCACGACATGGCATTCGTCACCGAAATCGCGCGCGGCGACAAGGTCACGGTGCTGCATGAAGGTTCGGTGCTGGCCGAAGGCACCATGAGCGAGGTGCAGGCCGATGAACGCGTCATCGAAGTCTACCTGGGGCGCTGAGATGCACCACCATCCCGATCGCCAAGCATATCGGCACACCACTTTCCATCACCAGCGGCCAGCGGAAACCCATCCATGTTGAACGTCGAGCACATCAATCAGTATTACGGTTCCTCGCATACCCTGCGCGGCATTTCGCTGGACTTGAAAAAAGGCGAATGCCTGACGCTGCTGGGCCGCAATGGCGTGGGCAAGACCACGCTGCTGAAATGCCTGATGGGCGTGCTGCCGGTATCGAGGGGCAGCGTCAGCATGGATGGACGCGACATCACGCGCCTGAAGCCGCATGAACGCGCCCGGCTCGGCATTGCCTATGTGCCGCAGGGGCGCGAGATCTTTGCCCGCCTGACGGTGGAAGAAAACCTGCTCATGGGACTGGCCACAAAGTCGGGCCGCAAGGCGGCGCAGATCAAGGCGGAAGTCTACGAACTGTTTCCGGTATTGAAGGAAATGCTGGGCCGGCGCGGTGGCGACCTGTCGGGCGGCCAGCAGCAGCAGCTGGCGATTGCCCGCGCCTTGCTGGCCGAACCGAAACTGATCATACTCGATGAACCGACCGAAGGCATCCAGCCATCGATCATCAAGGATATCGAGCGTGTCATCCACATGCTGCGCCAGCGCGGCGACATGGGCATTCTGCTGTGCGAACAGTACTTCGATTTCGCCCAGGCGCTGGCCG
Organism: Janthinobacterium lividum; assembly: GCA_050954505.1. Classification (GTDB taxonomy): domain Bacteria; phylum Pseudomonadota; class Gammaproteobacteria; order Burkholderiales; family Burkholderiaceae_D; genus JAQGMO01. The sequence continues at coordinate 15,862 of JBPBPY010000194.1, read as the reverse complement.
ACAAGTTCATTGTGCTCTCGCGCGGCGAAGTGGTGGCGGCCGGCACCCAGGACCAGATGAATAACGAGGACGTGAAGCGGCACTTGGCGGTATAGTGCCGGGATGAAAAGCGCTCAAGCCTGCCTGCCTGACCAAACCGTGCCATGCCCCGGCTTTGGGGGCGCCACTGGCGCAGTCGGGCCGGCTGCCTGCAGTGCCCGCCTGGCGCTGGCATTTGCCGATGACGCCGGCACCACGCGGCTGGTTGGCAATGAACACTTCGGCCCGCTGCGGGTGCAAAAGGCCTTGTACCCGGAAGCGCCGGCGGTCTGCCATGCGATCATCGTTCATCCGCCGGGCGGCGTGGTGGGTGGGGACCAGCTCGACATCAGTGCAACGATGCGCGCCAATGCCCATGTTTTCCTGACCACCCCGGGGGCAACGAAATGGTATCGCGCCAATGGAAGCATTTCGCGCCAGGCCATGCGTTTCGAGGTGGGCGCTGCTGCGGCGCTCGAATGGCTGCCGCAGGAAACCATTTTCTACAATGGCGCGCATGTGGAACTCGACAGCGTCGTCGACCTGGCGCCGGGGGCCCAGTACATCGGCTGCGAGACGCTGTGTTTTGGCCGCACCGCCTCGGGTGAACGCTTCGACCATGGCATGGTGGCGCAGAAGCTGGCAATTCGCCAGGCTGGCAAACTGGTCTGGTATGAACAGGGCGTGCTGGCCGGCGACGGCGTGGGCATGGACAGCGTGCTCACGCTTGGCGGCAGGACGGTCTGCGCCACGCTGGTGGCGGTGGCCACGGTACTGCCGGCCGGATTGCTGGCTGCCATGCGCCGGCAACTGGCGGCAGAATTCGGCACACAGACCGAGGTCGGGCCGCGCGCCCAGCCGGCGCGCCAAGCGCCGCAGGTCAACACGAAGGAACCCGTGCCGGCAGCATCTTCGATGCAGTTCGCGCTGACGCAAATGAAAACGGTGCTGGTGGCGCGCTATCTTGGCGACTCCAGCGAAACCGCCCGCCAGATCATGACGCGCACCTGGCAACTGCTGCGCCCGGCCATGCTGGGCCGCGATGCCGTGGTGCCGCGCATCTGGAACACCTAGGAGAGACCATGGAACTGACCCCGCGTGAAAAAGACAAACTGATGCTGTTTACCGCCGGCCTGCTGGCAGAGCGGCGGCTGGCGCGCGGCCTGAAGCTGAACTATCCCGAAGCGGTGGCATTGATCAGCTGCGCCATCATGGAAGGGGCGCGCGACGGCAAGACCGTCGCCGAGCTCATGGCTGCGGGCGCACAGATCCTCACGCGCGCCGACGTCATGGAGGGGATCGCGGAAATGATCCCCGATATCCAGGTTGAAGCCACCTTCCCCGACGGCACCAAGCTGGTCACCGTGCACCATCCGATTCCCTGATGCCCCACACTCTGGAGCCACGCATGATTCCTGGCGAACTGCTGATCGAACCCGGCGAGATCGAACTCAATGCCGGCCGCGCCACCGTCACGCTGACGGTGGCCAACAGTGGCGACCGGCCGATCCAGGTTGGCTCGCACTTTCATTTCCACGAAACCAATCCGGCCTTGCTGATGGACCGCGATCTGGCCTATGGCATGCGCCTCAATATTGCGGCGGGTACCGCGGTGCGTTTCGAGCCGGGCCAGCAGCGCACTGTCGAACTGGTGGCGCTCGCCGGTTCGCGCCGGGTATTCGGCTTCAACGGCCTGGTGATGGGTGCGCTGGCGCCGGCATCGGATCGCGCTGCCGGCAGCGCAACAGGTGCAGGCGCAGCAGACGCCACAGACCCGAATGCAACAGCAAATCCAGCCTGGGCACAGGCACCGGCACAGCCGCCGATACCGGACTGGGAGCAGCAACGATGAGCAGGATTTCGCGCCAGGCCTATGCCGAAATGTTCGGCCCCACCACCGGCGACCGCATCCGCCTGGCCGATACCGGCCTCCTGATCGAAGTGGAAAAGGATTTCGCCACCTATGGCGAAGAAGTCAAGTTCGGTGGCGGCAAGGTGATCCGCGACGGCATGGGCCAGTCGCAACTCAATCACCGCGACGTCATGGATACTGTCATCACCAATGCCGTGATCCTCGACCACTGGGGCGTGGTCAAGGCCGACATCGGCTTGAAGGCCGGCAGGATCGCCGCCATCGGCAAGGCCGGCAATCCCGACATCCAGCCCGATGTCACCATGGCCATCGGCGGCGCCACGGAAATCATTGCGGGTGAAGGCATGATCGTTACCGCTGGCGGCATCGACAGCCACATCCATTTCATTTGTCCGCAGCAGATCGAGGAAGCGCTGATGTCGGGCGTCACCACCATGCTGGGCGGCGGCACCGGACCGGCAGTCGGCACGGCGGCCACCACCTGCACGCCCGGCCCATGGCATATGCACGCCATGCTTTCGGCGGCAGACGCCTTCCCGATGAATATCGGCTTTCTCGGCAAGGGCAATGTCAGCCTGCCCGGACCGCTTGAAGAGCAGATACGCGCCGGCGCCATCGGACTCAAGCTCCATGAAGACTGGGGCTCGACACCGGCCGCCATCGACAACTGCCTGGAAGTGGCCGACCGCCTCGATGTCCAGGTCGCCATCCACACCGACACCTTGAACGAAGCCGGCTTCCTGGAACACACGCTGGCGGCCTTCAAGGACCGCACCATCCATACCTTCCATACCGAAGGCGCCGGCGGTGGCCATGCGCCGGACATCATTGCCGCCGTCGGTCAGGACAATGTGCTGCCGTCCTCCACCAATCCAACCCGGCCATATACCGTCAACACGCTCGATGAACATCTCGACATGCTGATGGTCTGCCACCACCTCGACCCGGCAATCGCCGAAGACATCGCCTTTGCCGAATCGCGCATCCGCCGCGAGACGATTGCCGCCGAAGATATCCTCCACGACCTTGGCGCGATCTCGATGATGTCGTCGGATTCGCAAGCCATGGGCCGGGTCGGCGAAGTCATCATGCGCACCTGGCAGACCGCGCACAAGATGAAGCAGCAGCGCGGCGCGCTGAAGGAAGACAGCGCGCGCAACGACAATTTCCGCGCCCGGCGCTACATCGCCAAGTACACCATCAACCCGGCCATCACCCATGGCATCTCGCATCTGGTCGGATCGCTCGAAGTCGGCAAGATCGCCGACATCGTGCTGTGGAAACCGGCTTTCTTCGGCGTCAAGCCGTCGATGATACTGAAAAGCGGCATGATTGCCGCAGCCCAGATGGGCGACCCGAATGCCTCGATCCCGACGCCCCAGCCGGTGCATTACCGCATGATGTTCGGCGCCTTTGGCGGCGCGCTGAAGACTTCGCTGACCTTCGTCTCGCAGGCAGCGTATGACGATGGCATTGCTTCACGCCTGGGCTTGCGCAAGACCGTCATGCCGGTGATGAACATGCGCCACCTGCGCAAGCGCGACATGATCCTCAATGGCGCGACGCCGAAAATGGAAGTCGATTCCGAGACCTATGAAGTGCGCGCCGATGGCGAGCTGCTGGTGTGCGAACCGGCCAAGGTGCTGCCGCTGGCGCAGCGCTATTTCCTGTTCTGACTGCGAAAAACCAACCCGATGCTGACATTACATACCAAACTTGACCCTGCCAATTTGCCAGAGCCGCTCGTGGTGGCCGACGAGTTGATCCTGCCTTTGGAGCTGCGTGAAAAAAGCCGCCAGCGCGCCACCATGGCCTCGGGCGAAGAAGTGGCATTGTTCACGCTGCGCGGCACCGTGCTGCGCGACGGCGACCTGCTGCGCGGTGACGACGAGCGGGTAGTACGGGTGCGCGCCGCGCTGGAGCCGACCTGCCGCGTCGAGTGTGACAATGCGCGCGCCTTGCTGCGCTGCGCTTTTCACCTCGGCAACCGCCATACCCAGGCCCAGGTCGCCGGCCTGGCCGAGCATGGTTTCCTGCGCATCCGCAAGGACGCCGTGCTCAAGGAAATGCTCGAAGGCCTGGGCGCGCGCGTGACCGAAGAACTGGCGCCATTCGAGCCCGAGTCCGGCGCCTATGGCGGTGTCCATGGACATGGCCACCATGATGCCCACCATCCGCTGGCGCCAGTGCCGCTGCGGCAAAAGATCCACCGGCCTTCGGATGCGGCGGAAAAGTGAACGTCGAAGCCGAATCGAGGCGGGGATCGAAGCAGGAATCGAAGCGGGAACTGCATCAGGAATCGATGCGGGAGGCAAAGCAATCAGAAAAATGGGCAAAACAGCGGGCCTGGCAAGCCGGTTTTGCCAGCGAGTGTTGCCAATGAGCGTTGCTGCACAGTCCATGCCGATCGAGAATCCAACGGCGCAGCCAGCGCCAGCGCTTGATGGCATGAGCCAGGCCGCCCTGCTGCATTTGCTGCAGCTGGCCAGTCCATCGCTGCCGATCGGCGCCTACAGTTATTCCCAGGGACTGGAGTCGGCGCTGGAAAACGGCCTGGTGCATGATGCTGCCACGGCCCGCAGCTGGATCGTCGCCACCCTTCATGAAGTGGTGGCACGTTTCGAGATGCCGGTGCTGTGGCGCCTGCTGCATGCCTTTGCAAATCGGGATGGCGAGTCGGTCGTTTTCTGGAGCGAACGCTTCCTGGCTGCGCGCGACAGTGCCGAGTTTCGCGCCGAAACCGTGCAGATGGGTTATTCGCTCACCAAACTGGTGGCCGAACTGGACATTGCCGACCCGTCCATGCTGGCGCTGTTGAGCCAGCAAGACGAAGTGCCGCTGCCGTGCGCCTATGCCTGCGCCGCAGTGGCGCTTGGCGTGCCGGCACAGGCAGCCTTGCTGGGTTTGCTGTTTGGCTGGGCGGAAAACCAGGTGCTGGTGTGCGTGAAGTCGGTGCCGCTTGGCCAGGTCGCCGGCCAGAAGTTGCTGCTTTCGCTGCGCCCCGAGCTGGAAGCCGCCGCGCTGGTGGCCACGCTTTTGGCGGACCATGAACTGTCGAGCTGGGCGCCGGGTCTGTCGCTGCTGTCGATGCTGCATGAAACCCAGTACAGCCGGCTCTACCGTTCATGAAAATCCGGCCTGGCACCAGGCCAGCCGATCGAGACAATCATTACCACAACAGGCCAGACCATGACGACAACTTCGACTACTCCTTCCAACCCGCTCCGCGTGGGCATCGGCGGCCCCGTGGGCTCCGGCAAGACCGCGCTGTGTGAAATGCTCTGCAAGCACATGCGCGAGCGTTATGACATGGCTGTCATCACCAACGACATCTACACCAAGGAAGACATGGAGATCCTGCTGCGCGCCGATGCATTGCCGGCCGAGCGCCTGATGGGAGTGGAAACCGGCGGCTGCCCGCACACTGCCATCCGTGAAGATGCCTCGATCAACCTCGAAGCGATCGCCCGCATGAGCGCCGATTTCCCGGCCCTCGACCTGATCCTGATCGAGTCCGGCGGCGACAACCTGGCCGCCACCTTCAGCCCGGAACTATCGGACCTGACGCTGTACGTGATCGATGTCGCGGGCGGTGAAAAAATCCCGCGCAAGGGCGGCCCCGGCATCACCCGCTCCGACCTCCTGATCATCAACAAGATCGACCTGGCGCCGTATGTGGGCGCCGACCTCGATGTGATGGCGCGCGACGCGCTGCGCATGCGCGGCGAACGGCCTTTCATCTTCACCAACCTGCGCGACGGCACCGGTGTGGCGGACGTGGTGTCCTTCATCCGCAAGCAGGGTTTGCTCGACCAGGCGTAATGCCGCCTGGCCCGAGGTCGTCAGGCTGTTGTCGCCTTGTACTCGGCGCCGAGGCGCTCGATGCCGTCGGTCAAGGCCACAAACGCTTTTTCCACCAGCGAAGGCTCGCCCTTGACGCCAAGTTCGATATGGCGGCGGGTGACGGCATCGCCGACGCTGGGCAGGCTGAACACCTTGATCGGCGCAAACTGCGCTTCGATCGCTTCCATCAGCGGCGTCAGGGTCGACTCCATTGCTTCGAACACGTACACCGATTTTTCCTGCCAGGCGATGGAGTGAAACAGGTGCGGGTAGATCGTCTCCAGCACCCATTCGACCATTGGGGCAGCCATGACGGGGAAACCGGGCACGAAATAATGGGCGCCGGCGCCATGTGCATGATCGATCGAGAATCCCGGAATCTTGTTGTAGGGGTTGGGAATGATGCCGGCGCCGACCGGAAACTCGCCCATCTTCAAACGGTGCAAGTTGTCGGGCGCATCGAGGGCAGCCGGCTTGCCTGCCGCCAGCGCCATCTCGGTGATGCGTTCCTCGATCAGGGCGCGCGCCTGTGGATGCAGCGCCAGCGGCACGCCGATGGCGGCAGCAGCGCACTGGCGCGTATGGTCGTCGGGCGTGGCGCCGATGCCGCCGAAGCAGAACACGATGTCATCCGTGGCCATGGTGCGCTTGAGCGTGGCGGTAATGCGCGCTGGATCGTCGCCAAGATACTCGGCCCAGCCCAGCTGCATGCCGTGCAGCGACAGCAGTTCGACCGAGCGGGAAAAATGTTTGTCGAGCCGTTTGCCGGAGAGAATTTCGTCGCCGATGATGATGAGACCGATAGCCATGTGGGGTTCCAATGCGCAAACTGAAAAAGGGAAAACAATGCCCGGCATGCTGCAGCGTAGGCGGCAAGTGGCGCGGAAAACAACCGCACACCCTGCCCGTTGATTATGCCTGATGGGGGAAACTTCGGCATGGCGCACGCCTTCAATCTGCAACGCGCTGGCAGCAAACACCCTTGGCCATGCTCATACTCATACTCATACTTGGACTCGGCAGGCAACGCCTCCCCTGCCCGGCCAAGCTGCAGTGTGCCGGTGCAGATGCTGCAGCATCTGCACCGGAACAGCTTCATGCCGTCATATCGCGGCCAGGCGCAGGCCTCAGTTCAGGTCCTTCATCACAGGCGAGCCTGGCGCCACCATGGCTGCAGGCGCAACTGCCATGTCATCCAGCGCCCGTTTGCGCGCCAGGGCAGCGAGGCAGTAATGCTGGAACCACAGGCCGGAAAAAACGAATACCAGCACATACAGCTAGATCGAGATACCGGCCAGCCGCGGCAACAGCAGCACCGTCAAGGCGCCGCCCAGCCACAGCAGCGTTGGCGCCGCCCCCATGGCGCCGGCGATCGTGCCCATGACCAGCAGCGGCCAGCGCAGCGCATGCAGCAATTCACGGCGCTCGTTCGCGCTGGCATGGTCGGCCAGCACGTCATACGACATGACCCGGCTGGTCAGCCAGCCCCACAGCAAGGGCTGGATCACGAAGGTCAGCGGCGGGATGGCGTTCAGCGGTAGTGTCACCAGCCACAGCACCACAAAGATCAGGAATGACTTTGCCGACAGCCAGACGCTGCCCAGGATGGATCCGCCATGACGCTGCTCGAGCAGGGGATAAGCGCGCTGGCCGACGTGACGGGTGATGGCCGGCATGGCCAGGGTGCCGACAAACACCAGCGCGGTCAGGATCATCAACGGCAGCAAGACCCAGAGGGCAATCAGCGGCACCAGTGCCGCGCGCATGGCATCCATGCCCAGCCAGGCCAGGGCATTGCCGGCAATGCGAAAGCCATCGTTGCCGGCAAAGCCGGCCTGCAGCCAGTCCAGCATAGGCTGATAGCCAAAATACAAGGCCGCGCCCCAGAGCACGACAGACAGCACGAACGGCATCACGGTCAGCAGCAGCATGCGGTAATGCAGCTGCGACCACAGCGCGCGGCCAAAGGCAATCAAGATGGAATCCATGCGCGTTCGACCTTGAAATAAATTCGGGGCTGACAATATAGCTTAAATCGGCGCCCGAATCGTTCTGGCCAGATGTTGGCGTTCACGCCATTGGCCTGAAACTTGCTGCAGTGCTCAAAGCAGTGGAGTGAATATTCCTGCCGTGCTTTTAACGCAGCAGCTTGAATATTCCTGCAGTGCTTTTAACGCAGTGGCCTGAATAGTGCTGTATTTCTGTCGTGCTGTACTGATTGCCGAATTCTTGTGCTGGCAGATTTCACCACCACTGCACCCGTCGTCTCACCGTTCTGGAGTCCAGGCATGCCCGATACTTTTCTGCGACTGTCGCCCTCGCGCTGGCTGCGTTTGCCGGCCGGCGGTGCGCTGGCCACCTTGCTGGCGGTTACAGGATGCAGCACCCTGGCCGAGAAAGAGCGCGAGATGGTCTTCCGGGTCGTCAATGGCGACGCATCCTGGTACGACGGCCAGCCCGAGGGCCTGACCGAGGCGCGCCTCGATGTGACAGACGCCGATGGCAAGACTCAGCATATCAATACCTGGTGGTGGCCGGCTGCCGACGCCAAGGCGCCCACGGTGCTGTATCTGCACGGTTCCCGGTGGAATTTGACCGGCCAGCTGTTTCGCATCGAGCAGCTGCATGATTTCGGTTTTTCGGTACTGGCCATCGACTACCGCGGTTTCGGACTGTCGGACGGCAAGCTGCCCTCGGAACAAACTGTCTACGAAGATGCGCAGGAGGCCTGGCAGCGGCTGCTGCAACTGCAGCCCGATCCGGGCAAACGCTATATCTATGGCCACTCACTCGGCGGTGCAGTGGCGATCGACCTGGCCGCGCGGCTGGCGCACAAGCCCGCCAGTGAAAACGCCCATGGCCTGATCGTCGAGTCGTCATTTACCTCGCTGTCGGAAATTGCCAAGTCGCTCAGTTATTCCTGGCTGCCCATCCAGCTGCTGCTGTCACAGAAATTCGACTCGATCGACAAGATTGCCCAGGTCAACATGCCGGTGCTGTTTTTGCACGGCACCAACGACCGCTATGTCACCAGCCGCTTCAGCCAGGAACTGTATGCGGCCACGCCGACCAAGAAGCGCCTGCTGCTGATCGAAGGCGGCACCCACAACAACAGCCTGCGCCTGGGTTTTGATGCCTATCGCGCGGCCTTCAAGGACTTGTTCGGCACCTTGCCGGCACCATCGTGACGAACGGAGTCGGGTGTCGTCATGGCCCGACCTGTTCCGCAGTGTGGTGCGAGCCCATGCAGTCCGCTGCGAACCGTGTCGGGACAGATGCGCGGCTCAGGTCATCGGGGGCGGCACGATGCTACAATTCCCGCCACTCAAACCAGCAAATTCAAGGATCGACATCATGGCAATGACTACTACCGACACCGGCCTGCAATATGAAGACACCATCGTTGGCGAGGGCGCCGAAGCCAAGGCCGGCGACAATGTCAGTGTGCACTACACCGGCTGGCTGCACAATGACGATGGCAGCAAGGGACCGAAGTTCGATTCCAGCAAGGACCGCAATGAAGCATTCGAATTCCCGCTCGCAGCCGGCCATGTGATCCAGGGCTGGGACCAGGGTGTGCAAGGCATGAAGGTTGGCGGCGCCCGCACGCTGGTCATTCCAGCTGCCCTCGGTTACGGCTCGCGTGGCGCCGGCGGCGTGATTCCACCGAACGCAACGCTGATCTTCGAAGTGGAACTGCTGGGCGTCTAAGCCGAATGGGCCGCTGCGTGCACAGCCAGGCTGGCCGGCAGGCCGGCGCTTGCATGGCGCAAAATTTGCCATGCCGGCCAGTCTGAGCCATGCCCTGCGCGTGGGCTGCGCACTGCTGCTGGCCGGCGCCAGCGGCGGCTGCGTGGTGGTCACCGTTGCCGGCGCGGCGGTGTCGGTCGCCAGCACCGCGGTGGGTGTCGGCGTGGCTGCCGGCACGGTCGTGGTTGGCGCTGCCGGCGCGGTGGTTTCCGGCGTGGCCTCGGGTGTAGGCCATGTTGTCGGCGGTTCCGATCCGTCAAGATAAGGCGGACAGTGTGTCCACATCCCTTCCTGCAGAGGTGCCTGGACTTGCATTCTGGCTGCAGCGAGGGTCCTGGCTCGCGCTGCCGGTGTGCCGCGCCCGCACAGCCTGACTGCTTTCTGCGGCAGGATCTGTCCTTTGCCCCTCCCCTTTTCGATTTCAAGGATCACGCATGAGCGAGTTGATGCATTTCTATGAACCGCGCCTTGGCCACGGCCTGCCGCATGACCCGTTCAATGCCATCGTCGGCCCGCGCCCGATCGGCTGGATCTCGACCATCAGCAGTGCGGGCAGCTTCAATCTCGCACCCTACAGCTTTTTCAACGCCTTCAATTACACCCCGCCCATCATCGGTTTCTCCAGCACCGGCGACAAGGACTCGATCCACAACATTCGTGCCACGCGCGAATTCGTCTGGAACCTGGTGACCCGGCCACTGGCCGAACGCATGAACCAGACCAGCGCCATGGTGCCGCCTGAAGTCGATGAATTCCAGCTCGCGGGCCTGACGCCGGCGCCCTCCCGCCTGGTGAAAGCGCCCCGCGTGCTGGAAAGCCCGGTCGCTTTCGAATGCAAGGTGACCGACATCCACCAATTGCGCGGCATCGACGGCGCCGACATATCAAGCTGGCTGACGCTGGGCGAAGTCGTTGCGGTACACATCGCCAAGGACTTGCTCAAGGACGGCGTCTACGACACCGCCAGCGCCGGCCACATTCTACGTGCCGGCAGTCCGGCAGATTACTTCACGGTCGGACCGGAGCAATTGTTCAGGATGTCGCGCCCGCGCCAGGAAACTGCACCGTAGAAGCAGTGCGGAATGCCGGCACAAAGCCGGCACGCAGTCCATCCAAACATGCCGCCTGCGCCCCGAAGGCACCCTGACCCGGCCGAGACCTTCGGAATGGCACGGTTGCTGGCGGTTTCGCTTCCCGCCATTTTGTCGCGCCGACTTCTAGGCAAACACTTTCTGCATGTTGCGCGTGACCTTTTCCTCGATCATCGGCGCAAATGATTTGAGCAGGAAACCCAGCGTCACTTCCAGCACCGCGCGGTGCTCCAGCAAGGTCAGCGTACCGGAGGCGCCGCTGCGCTGGAAGTGCAGCACCTCGCCAAGCCAGCTGACCTCCATGTCGTACTTTTCCACCATTTCATCGGCAACCTTTTGCGCTGCTGCGCGTGCAGCACCTGTGTCCATGGCATGCGCCTGGGTAATCGTGATATCGGCCATGCTCATGCCTTGCGTTTTGCGGTGTCGGTTTCGGGATTGAGCAGATTCGGCGGCCTGCGCCCTGCGAGTGCTGCAATCAAGTTGGTGGCTGCCGTAGTGGCCATGGCAATGCGGGTGGGCCGGCTGGCACTGGCAATATGGGGCGTGAGCACCACATTCTTCAAGCCGAGAAAACGCTGGTCGAGTGCCGGCTCGTTTTCATACACATCCAGGCCGGCGCCGGCAATTTGCTGCCGTGCCAGGGCATCGACCAGAGCGGCATCGTCGACGATGCCGCCGCGCGCAATATTCACCAGCGTGGCGGTCGGCTTCATCATCGCCAGTTCGGCCGCGCCGATCATGTGATGCAAAGGCGGCGAATACGGCACCACCAGCATGACGTGGTCGGCGCTTTTCAACAATTCCTCGCGGCCGACATGTCGGGCATTGTTGGCGCGCGCCTCCAGCGCCGGCTCCAGGCGCGAACGGTTGTGGTAAATGACCTGCATGTCGAAACCCATCGAGCGGCGCGCAATGGCCTGGCCGATGCGGCCCATGCCGATGATGCCCAGGGTCGATCCATGCACATCGGCACCGAGGAAGGATTCGTAATGAAATTTCTTCCACAGGCCGGCGCGCAGGTAATGCTCCGATTCGGTTACCCGCCGTGCCGTGGCCATCAACAGCGCCCAGCCGAAATCGGCAGTGGTTTCATTGAGCACATCGGGGGTGTTGGTGACCATCACGCCTGCTGCGGTGGCTGCAGCAACATCGATGTTGTTGTAGCCCACTGCCATGTTGCAAATGACTTTCAGCCGCGGCGCCGCCGCAATCACCGCCTCGGTGTATTTCTCGCTCATGTTCGTGAAAACGCCGTCCTTGCCCTGCAGCCTGGTGATGAGTTCGCCGGTGTTCAGCAGCCGGTCTTCCTGGTTCGAATCAACATCGAAGTGCTGTTCAAGCTGTGCCAGAATCTCGGGGAAGACGGCGCGGGTAATCAGGATGGATGGTTTCATGTTTGTTCTTGTAGCGTTCGACAAAGGTTCGGTGCCTGCGCGGCAGGCATCCATCGGCAACTGCTGATCACTGCGTGCATCGATGCATCGGCGCCTTGGCAGGTTCAGCGAAAAAAAAGCATGCTCATGAGGATGAAGAGCGGCAGCAGGACCACGCAGCTCCATCCCATGTAGCCAAAGAACGAAGGCATGCGAATACCTTGTTGTTCTGCAATCGACTTTACCATCATGTTGGGTGCGTTGCCGATATAGCTGCCTGCGCCCATGAACACGGCGCCGCACGAAATCGCCGCCAGCGTCTCCGGGAGCCGGTTCATGAGCAATTGCGCATCGCCACCGGCGCTGTTGAAGAAAACCAGGTAAGTCGGCGCGTTGTCCAGGAACGCCGACAGCAAACCTGTGGCCCAGAAGTACATGACGTTGCTGGGCTGGCCATCGGCAGCGGTGACGCCATGGATGACAAACGCAAACGGTCCATCGACGCCGGCGCGCAACATGGCGATGACTGGCGTGATGGTAATGAAGATGGCGGCAAACAGGCGGGCAACTTCCAGCATCGGTGCCCAGGAAAAAGCATTGCCGCTGCGCGCCGAGGGCGGTGTCAGGTAAAGCGATGCGCCAATCACCAGCAGCAAACCGGCATCGCGCACCAGGTTCTGCAGTTCGATGGGCGTGCCAGCCAGGGAAAACACCTGGCCAGGCTGCCAGAATCCGCTGAGCAGCACCAGCAGGATGACCACTGCAAGCAGCAGGAAATTGACACTGCCTTCAACCCGAAAACGCACAGACGCTGCAGCATTCCTGCCGGCGTTGGCAGTCTTGGAAGGTGACTCGGAACCTGCACTGGCTGGCAAGGCAGTCGTGGAAGACATGGTCCTGGCAGCAGTTGCAACGGCATGTGAAGGCAAAACGATATCGGAAGCCCTGTCGGAAGCGGCATTGCCAGACACACGAGGCGTTGCAGGCATGGTCTTGGCAGCGGATGCAGCGCGGCGAACCTGCCGGCCGCCGGCAGGACCAGCTGCGCCATCAATCAACGCCGGTTCCCGGCGATAGAACCAGGTATCCAGGACCAGAAAAACCAGCAGCAGGCTTGCGCAGGCAAACAGCGTGTGCGGGAAAAGGCGGCGCAAGGTCCAGAAAAAATCCACGCCCTTGAGGAACCCGATGAACAGCGGCGGGTCACCAAGCGGTGTCAGTGCCCCGCCCGCGTTGGCAACCAGGAAAATGAAAAAGACGATGATGTGTCCTGCCTTGCGGCGCCGGGCATTGGCCCGGATCAATGGACGAATCATCAGCATCGAGGCGCCAGTGGTTCCCATCACGCTGGCCAGCAGCGTACCGGCCAGCAGCAGCAGGCAATTCACCACCGGGGTACCCGGCAATCTGCCGTGCAGGCAGATGCCGCCTGCAACCACGTACAGCGCGCAGATCAGGATCACGAACGGCAGGAATTCGCCCGCCAGCGCATGCATTGCGGCGCTGCCTGCGGTGATCGGACCGAAAAACCAGGCGCAAGGCAGCAGGAAAGCCAGTGACCAGGCCGCAGCCAGCTTGCCATCATGACGGTGCCAGAATGGCGCGGCCAGCAAGGGCATTACTGCAATGGACAGCAGCAGCCCGGCAAACGGCAGCGCCCACCACGCGCCAAACGTGGTGGGCGCCATCGTTGCCGCCTGGCTGCTGGAAGGCAGCAGCAGCGAAAACAGCAGCAGGAACGGCAGGCACGGCGGCAGGAGGCGCGGCGGCAGCCGGCATGGCAGCACCGGCGGCAAGTATGGCAAATCCGGCAGAGGCGGCAAACGCTTGCTCAAGAACGGCTCCGGTTCGAAAAGGCAGCCTATTCTAACGCGCTCACCGTGGCGACCGGCAATGGCCCATGCGCGCAACGCATTTGCTTATCGCGATTTCATCTAAGGCTGGTTTGTCGGCAGCGGCGATTTGTCTTAAAATACAAGGCTTTGCAATACTTGCATGACGGCCTGGACACCCTGGAGAGCAGCTTCCCGCTTTCCTTTTGTTGCTGGCGCCCGCGTGCTTTGCACCAAATACCTCTAGATAGGACTGTTATGACCCACGTTGTGACCGAATCCTGCATCAAATGTCGTTACACCGACTGCGTTGATGTATGCCCGGTAGATTGTTTCCGTGAAGGCCCGAATTTCCTTTCCATCGATCCCGACGAATGCATCGACTGCGCGGTATGCGTGGCGGAGTGCCCGGTCAATGCGATCTTCGCCGAAGAAGACGTGCCGGCCGACCAGCAGGCGTTCATCAAGCTCAACGTCGACCTGTCGCGCAAGTGGCCATCGATTACCAAGACCAAGGCTGCATTGCCCGACGCTGACGACTGGAAAGACGTGCAGGACAAGCTGGCCATGCTGGAAACCTGAATCCCGGGCGGCTGGCCAGCCGCTGCCCGATTGTGTTTCAGACTGCAGTGCCCATGGGGCGCTGCGCCTCTCTTTTGCTCTTACCGTTCGCTCTGCGCCCCGCCATCGAGGGGTGTCCGAACCCACAGGAATCCGACAGTCGCATGAATACTTCAGCACACCCCGCGCAAGACGTCGCCGCTGCGTCCAATCCCGTCAAGGACGTCATCGATACCGATGCAGTCATCATCGGTGCCGGTCCGGTTGGCCTGTTCCAGGTTTTCGAACTCGGCCTGCTCGAGATCAAGGCCCATGTCATCGATTCACTGGCAGCCGTCGGCGGCCAGTGCGTGGAACTGTATCCGGACAAGCCGATCTATGACATTCCGGCGGTGCCGATCTGCACCGGCCTGGAGCTGACCGACAACCTGTTGAAACAGATCGAGCCGTTTGGCCCGACCTTTCACCTGGGCCAGGAAGTCACCTTGGTGCAAAAGCGCGACGACGGCCGCTTCGACCTGGAAACCTCGACCGGTACACGCTTCGTCACCAAGACCATCTTCATTGCTGCCGGCGTTGGCTCGTTCCAGCCGCGCACCATCAAGGTCGAGGGTATCGAGCGCTTTGAAAACACGCAGCTGGCCTACCGTGTGCGCGACCCCGAGCAATATCATGGCAAAAACCTGGTCATCTGTGGCGGCGGCGACTCGGCGCTCGACTGGGCGCTGAACTTTGTCGGCAAGGCCGAGTCCGTGGTTCTGCTGCATCGCCGGGAAGACTTCCGCGCCGCACCGGCCTCGGTGGCAAAGATGAAGCAGCTGTGCGAGGACTATGAAATGCAGTTCGTGGTCGGCCAGGTTTCCGGCTTCGAGACCAAAGACGAGAAGCTCTCCGAAATCAAGGTCACCGGTGCCGATGGCGTCACCCGCCGCATGCCGCTGGACCACATGCTGGTTTTCTTTGGCCTGTCGCCCAAGCTCGGCCCGATTGCCGACTGGGGTCTCGATATCGAGCGCAAGCAGATCAAGGTCGACACGGAAAAATTCCAGACCAATGTGCCGGGCATCTTTGCCGTTGGTGACATCAATACCTATCCGGGCAAGAAGAAGCTGATCCTGTCCGGTTTCCATGAAGCCGCATTGGCCGCCTTTGGCGCTGCACCCTACATTTTCCCCGACAAGAAAATTCATATGCAGTACACCACGACTTCACCGAAGCTGCACAAGATTCTCGGTGTGGAAAGTCCGGTTTTTGATTGATGGGTCTCTGACCTCTGTGTATCCAGCGCCCCACCTTCCGCGTGGGGCGTTTTATTTTCCGCAGCGTTGCAAGCGCGAGTGATCGTGATTGCGATCCGCTTGACCAAGCCGCATCTGGTCTATTTCTCCAAAGATAATAAGTTGAAGAAATACGACAAAGCCTAGGGCGTGTCCTCAATTCAGTTTAAGCCAAATAAAAGTGCAAGCCAGGAAGAGAATCGCTTTGAAATTCCTAGCCAGTTTTTCGAATCGTGTGGCG
>JBPBPY010000157.1:0-21614 GCA_050954505.1 Janthinobacterium lividum | reverse complement strand
GACCAACTCATTCTCCAGCCGAATCTGCAGTTGCGAGACTTCATCGCGCGATTTCTCCACCCGTCGCATGAACTCCAGGATTAGGCCCTGGTTGGTGTCGAAAAGCGGAATCGGCATCGACAGTCCGATGATGGCCTGCGTGCGGCCCAGTTCTTCCGAGCGCCGTGCACCGAGCGTGACCGACACGTCGGCAAAGCGCCGCGTGCGTTCCATCTTGGCGATTGCCTGCTGGTGCGCCAATTCGGAACGTGCCTTGATCAAGGCCGGGGCTGCGGCAAGTCCGATGACGGCGCTGTGCAGGCCGCGCCCCTCCTGCCCGCCCTTCCCATCCTCCACTTCCAACAGGTCCGGCAGCGCCGGCATGGCATCGGTGTGGCGTCGATGCGTGTAAAGCGCGGCGCCGGATTGCCCCAGAATGAAGTCAGCTGCCGGCGCGCTGCGTTGAGCGCCGTACGCGGCAGCTGGAGCTCCACCCGAACGCCCGCTTCAGTGACCCTGGCGCGGGTTTCCTCCATCGGCGACACCTTGCCGGCCGTGACACGGCTGGCTGTCAGCGACGATGCCCGCCGCGCCAGTTCAAGTGCCTCTTGCGCCAATTCCAGCTTTTGCTGCGCATTCAAGACTTCAAAAAACGCCGTGATGGTGTCAGCCTGGACCTCCGCCTGGCGCACGCGCAAACCGGCAGCAGCTACATCGCGGCCACGTTGTGCGGATTCGATGCGTGCCTGGCGTTTCCCACCGGTCTCCAGAGTCTGGCTGAACTGCACTGTCGATTCACGTGTTTCCCTGCGCGTGTCTTCGATACTGAGCGCAATCGTCGGATTGGGCCGGGTTCCTGCCTGCAGGATGGAAGCGTCGAGCGCTTCTGTTTCATGACGCGCAGCAGAAAGCGCCGGGTTGGATTGCAGTGCCAGGGCCAGTGCGGTTGGCAGCGTCAACTTGTCTGCAGGTTCCAGCGCGAGCGCAGGATGACCCGACCACTGAGCGAATGCTGATGCAGGCTCTTCAGTGGAACTTGCCCGCTGCAGGGACTGGGCGCCGGCCATGCTTGCCAGCGCCAAAGTCAATGGTAGTACTAAAGGAAAGGCAATTCGAACCATCGAATTCTCCAGTTACATGGAAATAAATTCGACGAGACATGACCCTGGTCTTGCAAATCGGTAGGTACAAGGAAGATGGTCTCGTCGCGCTAGGCAACGAGCAACCAGTCGGGCACCGCAGGTGTGTCGGGGATATGGGACGTGAAATGCGACACGGGCGAGGCGTGATGCCGCACTGGCGTGCGACCGATCGCATTGATCAGGGCTGAAGGCAAGGACGCGTGAGCGGAGAATTGGCACACACTGCAATCGATGTGCACCTTGCCTGCCTTGCCGCCATTGCCTTCATCCTTCTTTTCCACCTTATGCTGATGGTCATGATGGCCAAAATGCGGCGACGTTTCGTTTTCGTGATTGCAATACACCGCAGCCGCAGACCACGAATACTGGAGCGGCAGGATGAACAGCAAAAAGAAAAGCAGATATTTTTTCACGGTGCAAATGATAGCATTGCTTGCCGCACGAAAGAAAAACCGACAACTTGTTCAACCATGACCATTTCGCCAGATGGTGCGCTGACATTTCACCAAACATTATATTGCTTTTTCGCAACCCTTTTGAAATTCAACGTGATAGGCTGATCGCTTGAAGGAGGCACACATGACCAGAATAACTGTGAACGACATTACCTTTGAAATCGACGGTGAAAACATCAGCCTGGTTTGCAACCGGATTTTCTCGAATGGTACCGATGTCACCGATACAGCAAAGCGGATTGGCGCCGATCCCATTCCCGCTGCGGCACTGACAGAAGAAAGTTCGGTGCCGATCGGGCCAACCCAGGAAGCAAAGAAAGAATTCTGATGCGTCGTTGCCGTGGCGTCGAGCGCGGTCGCCGATGGCATCAAACGCCTGGTAGACGTTCAACAGTTGCCATGCCGTATCCAAAGTGCAGACCGCCGTCTGGTCATTCAACACAGCGGCCGGTTGCTGCAGGAACCCGGGGGCATGCGCTCCACGACCCTTTCACTGTACAAGTCATCTATTTGCTCGAACAGAGCGATGTTCCAACACCTAGTGGAGCGGTAACCGTTCAACCAAGTGCGTCGATCCAAATGCCATCGGTCTCAATGCGCAAAAGCGCTTAAACCAGAAGGACCGCAAACATGGGCAGGAACAGGTCCTTTTTGCACTCGTAGTGATTGTTGGTGTAAGGATCCCATAACGTGAATGACTGGTTTCCATCGTCGAATTTTTGCGCAATATAAACATGGGAATCGTTGCCATGACTATTGCGGCACCACGCCATGAACGGGAAGATGCCCGAATTGACCAATTGGGATGGCTCTGGATAATCGCCGGTCATCTTCAGCGTCTGCGTTGAACCAGACCTCTCGAGCCGCTTGTTGAGGAATTCGATCAGATCCTGCAATTGCTTCGGGGTCACACCCTCCTGGCGCGACTCCTTCGGATAGTAGCCGGCAATATCCGCTTGCGTGATCGCATCATTCAACAAACAAGACAGGCCTGCCGCCCAGCAAGAAAAATCAAAACGTTGAATGAAGTGTTCCTCGCTGAACTTGTAGCTTTGCAAAAATTCCTTGGAACCTTTGTGACGCAGCGTGGGCGTTTGCGGCAAAACGGCTGGCTCGGGTGGCCGAGGATTGGGCTGGGCGTCGGCGCTGCCCTAATCGTCGAAACGAAGATGCGTTGCTTTCGAAGTCGAACTGGCGAAGGATGGAATCGGCATGGTGGACAATGGACAGGGGATTCGCAGGGTCGAACAAGGAATTCGTGATACCCCGTTTGCTTTGTGATCAAGGTTTCCATGTGTGGCGAAAATGCCAACAAAGTTCCAGACAATTTTTATCAACCGGGTTGGTCCGCGCTAACCCAGCGTCGCTGTCGCCTGCATCGTCATTGCACCCTCATCATCCCTGGTCCACAAGCTGGCGGTGCTGCCATCACCTTCCAGCGTGCCGCAAACTGAAAATGCCTGGCCGTCGAACAGCGGCTTCAAGGCCCGGAAGGAAAAACTGCCGACTGTGCGGTGCGCACAGGACGAGGCCAGCAACTCCATGAGCAGCGTGGCAATCAAGGGCCCATGCACCACCAGCCCGGGGTAGTGTTCGACATTGCAGGCGTAGCTGCGGTCATAGTGGATGCGATGGCTGTTGAATGTCAGCGCCGAATAGCGGAACAGTTCCACCGCACCCAGTTTGAAGGGGCGCTCCCAACGCGATGTCAACGGCGCCATGGTCACTGCCGGCACCAGGTCGGTGGACGTTGCCGCCTGGCGATAGACAATGTCATGTTCTTCACGCACTGCAATGCCCAGGCTGCTGTGCAGCTCGTGGCCGACCTGCACGAATACCAGATCACCCGAGCGGCCTGGTTTGTAGTCGACACGCAGTACACGCGAGTGCCGCTCGACCGTTTCGCCGATCCGTAATGGATGATGAAACTGCAGACGCCCGCCCGCCCACATGCGCCGCGGCAGCGGCACTGGCGGTAGGAATCCGCCACGCAGCGGATGGCCATCGGTACCGGTTTGCGCCATTGCTGTGATGGGAAGAAAGTGCAGCCAGTGCCACAAGGCAGGCAATACCGCACCGTCAGGAAATTGCGTCACGGCCCGATCCAGGGTTGCCGCCAGCGCCATCGATGGAAACGCCGCAAGGCGCTCGACCAGAACCTCGGACTTGCCAACCCACTGCTGCAGATGCGACATATCGAGTGCCATGATTCCTCCCGGTCTCGGCACACTATAGCGCAACACCATACGGCTGCGAACCCCTGCAACGGGACTCTGCAGCGCATCAAGGCAACGCGCATGGCGCTGAAAATCATTGTGCTACTAAATTGCACAATCTTCAAAATAAACGCGTTTGCCAAATTGGTCTGGCGCTCTTAAAGTCGCTTCAGATAGAGCGTGCAACAGGCTTGGAACATTGAAAATTTTGTTCCAAAGGTGGCGTGACAATGCGCCAGTCCTGGCACTGCGCCCATCTGCATCGGATCGGCCCATAAAAAAACATGACCAAAACGAAGGAGACAAAATGAACAAATCCTTGATTTCGTTTGTGACGGGGGTTGCCGCCCTGGGCTCGATGATGTTTGCCGATCTGGCCAGTGCGCAGGTCCGGGAAGTCAAGATCGGCTATCTGCTGCCGCTGACCGCCGACAATGCGCCGCAGGGGCAGCAGAGCAAACGCGCAGTGGACATGGCGGTTGAAGAGATCAATGGCGCCGGCGGCATCAAGGCGCTCGGTGGCGCAAAGCTGCGCATCATCTATGCCGACACCCAGAGCAAGCCGCAGGTCGCGGTGCAGGAAGCCGAACGCCTGATTGCCCAGGAAAAGGTGGATTTCCTGGCCGGCGCCTACAACTCCGGCGTTACCCTGCCTGCCTCGGAAGTGGCAGAGCGCTACAAGAAAGTCTGGTGGGTGGCAGTGTCTTCCGACGACTCCATCACCAACCGTCCCGGCTTCAAGTATGTGTTCCGCCTGGCCGAGAAAACGTCGATGCGCATTACCGCGCAACTCGACTTCATCACCCAGATGGCAAAGCAGACCAATGTGCCGGTCAAGACGGTGGCGCTGGTGTACGAGAATTCCGGCTATGGCCAGGGCGCCGCGCTGCAGTGGCGCAAGATGGTCCCCGGCCACGGCTGGAACATTATCCTCGATGAACCCTTCGATCCAAAAACCACCGATCCATCGCCAGTGATTACCAAGGTCAAGGCTGCCAAGCCGGACATTGTCTTGCTGGCCAACTCCTTCATGCCTGCGGCCGTGATGATGGCCAAGAGTTTCAAGGAGTAAGGCGTCAAGCCCAAGGCGTTCTTCGCCACTTCGGCAGCACATACCGACCCGGATTACCTGAAGAACGCCCGTGATGCCGCCCTCGGCGTGTTCGATGTCTCGGGTTGGGAACCGGATGTCAACCGGCCGTTTTCCAAGGACGTGGCAAAGCGCTTCCAGGACAAATATGGGGTGTTGCTGAACAATGAAACGGCCAAGGAATATGCCGGCATGTATGTGGTCAAGGATGCGCTGGAGCGCGCCGGCAGCAACGATCCGGAAAAAGTGCGCAACGCCTTTGCCGCCACGGACCTCAAGCAAGGCCTTTCGCAGATCTACTCCAATCATGTGCACTTCGACGGCACCGGTACTTTTCCAGATACCAGCAGCCTGGTGCTGGTGCAATTTCAAAAGGTCAATGGCAAGATCGAACGGGTAACGGTCGGGCCATCGGAACAGGCCAGGCCGGGATACAAATACCAGTTCCCGTTCGAAAACTGAAGCGCGCAGCCGCCAGGGCCTCGACAAGCCTGCCGTGCCGCAGCATGCCCTGATGCGGGCCCGGGCATGGCAGGCCGCGGACAAGCGTAGAGGCCAGCCGCTGCGCATGCTTGCCCGCAGCACCGGATCGGCCTGATGCACAGTGTCCGGGCCGCAGGCCGGAGCGTTGCAGCCCGAGCGTTCCAACGTATTTACACGTCGAGGTCCTTCCGTGCTATCACTTCTGATTCAGGGCATACTCATCGGCGCCATCTACGGCCTCATTGCACTCGGACTGACACTGATCTTCGGCATCATGCGGGTCATCAACTTTGCCCACGGCACCTTGCTGATGGTCTCGATGTTCATTGCCTTCATGTGGGTCGACAGACTGGGCATGAACCCCTACCTCTCCCTCGTCGTGGTGGTGCCGGCCATGTTCGGCATCGGCTACCTGATCAATGCCGGGCTGATCCAGCGGGTCCTGAACAAGGAGTCCGACGTGCGCGAACCGATCGGCGCGCTGGTGCTCACCTTCGGCCTTTCGGTCTTGATCGAAAATATCTTCCTGGCGGTCTTCGGGCCCAACTACCATTCGGTGAGCACCACGTTTTCCAACCAGACCCTGGAACTGGGCAGTGTCATCATTTCCATGCCCAAGCTGTATGCATTCCTGCTGGCCAGCGTGGTGGCCATTCTGTTCTACCTGTTCCTGCACAAATCCGAACTCGGACGCATCATCCGTGCGGTTGGGCAGAGCCGCAATACCGCCTTGCTGATGGGCGTGAATGTGCCGCGCGTCTTCAACATCGCCTTCGGCATCGGGCTGGCGGTGCTGGGAACCGCCGGGGTGGCGCTGATCCCGTTCTACAACGTGCATCCATCGATCGGCAGCATCTTCGGCATCAAGGCCTTCCTGACGGTGCTGCTCGGTGGCCTGGGCAGCATACCCGGCGCGCTGCTGGGTGGCTTGCTGATCGGCGTGGTCGAGTCGCTGTGCACCCTGTGGGTACCCAGCACGCTTTCGTCAGTCGTGGTGCTGTATGCCTTCCTGCTGTTTCTCTTCATCCGGCCCTCAGGCCTGTTTGGCTCACGCCATGACCATTGAGTCCATGCCATGAAAAAAGCCCTTCCCCTTGCGGTCATCCTGATCCTGGCGCTGTTGCTGCCAATGGTCATCGACAATGCCTTCGTTCTCCACAGCGTGGTGATGATCCTGCTGTATGCCTATCTGTCGACCAGCTGGAACATCGTCGGCGGCTTTGCCGGCCAGCTCTCGCTGGGGCACTCGGCCTTCATGGCCGTGGGCGGCTATGTCTCGACCCTGCTGGCCCTGCACTGGGGTTTGTCACCGTGGCTGGGCATGCTGGTCGGCGCCCTGGCGGCCGCATTCGTGGCCGTGATGATCGGCATTCCCAGTTTCCGCCTCAAGGGTGCTTATTATTCGCTGGCCACGATCGCCTTTGCCGAAGCGCTGTCGATGCTGCTGCAAACCGTCAGCAGCATTGGCGGCATCGAGCTGGGCGGCGCCGAAGGCCTGCGCATCACGCCGATTGCCGATGCCGGCTTCCGGGATTTCCAGTTCCTCAGCAAAGTGCCCTACTACTACATCATTCTTGCCTTGCTGGTGCTGGTGCTGGTCGTGTGCTGGTACATCAACCGCTCCAAGCTCGGCTACTACCTCACCGCCATCAAGGAAGATGAAGATGCAGCCAAGGCACTGGGCATCAATACCCAAAAAACCAAGCTGATCGCCGCCGGCCTGTCGGCATTCTTTACCGCCATCGGCGGCACGTTTTTCGTCCAGCTGATCCGCTATGCCGAACCGGCCACCATTGCCGGACTGGACCTGTCGGTGCAAATGGTGTTCCTGGCCGTCGTTGGCGGCCTGGGCACGGTGTTCGGCCCGCTGGTCGGATCGATCGTGCTGACCACGCTGGCGACGGTGACCCAGATCTACCTGGGCAGTTCCAGCGCCGGGCTGCATCTGATCATCTATGGCCTGGCGGTGGTTGCGGTCATCATGTACATGCCACCGGGCCAGGGCATCATCCACCCGATCATGCGCCTGCTGGGTTATGGCGACGGCAGCAGCAAGCAGCGCTTGCCTGCACCGCATGAACAGGGCAGCGAGAGCCGGCCCAATGCAGCGGGGCCGCATGCCGGCACCATCGGTGGCGCACCGACGGCGGGAGCCGGGAAATGAGCGCCGCCACGATCGATCTGCATGCCCACGCCGGCGCCAACGTCGCCGGCACGCCGCGCGAGCAGGCAACCGAGCCGCTGCTGCGCCTGGAGGGCCTCAACAAACGCTTTGGCGGGCTGGTGGTGACGAAAGATATTTCGCTGTCGGTACAGCATGGACAGATCTTTGGCATCATCGGACCGAATGGCGCCGGCAAATCGACGCTGTTCAATGAAATTTCCGGCTACATTCCCCCCGACAGCGGCCGCATCATGTTCGAAGGCGCCGATATCACCGCCAAGCCGCCGCACGCGCTGTGCATGCTCGGCATCGGCCGGACCTTCCAGATCGTCAAGCCTTTCCCTTCGCGCACCGTGCTCGACAATGTCGTGGTCGGCGCCTTTGCCCGCACCGGCAACCGCGTGGAGGCCATCGAGAATGCCGAAAAGATCGTTCATGAACTCGGTCTTGGACGGCGCATCGGCCAGATTGCCAAGAATCTCTCGATTGTCGACCGCAAGCGGCTGGAGTTGGCCAAGGCCCTTGCCACCCGGCCGAAACTGCTGCTGCTTGACGAGATTCTTGCCGGGCTGACGCCCAGCGAAGTGGAAGAAGCCATCACGCTGGTGAAGACAATCCGCGACCGGGGCGTGACCATCGTCATGATCGAACACGTGATGCGTGAGGTCATGGCGCTGTGCGAGCATGTGCTGGTGATTAACTACGGCGAAAAAATCGCCGAGGGAACGCCTGCCGAAGTGATCAGCCATCCGAAAGTCATCTCGGCCTACCTGGGAGATGACCATGCTGCTTGAGGTGCAGGATCTCGGGGTGCATTACGATGGCATGCAGGCTCTGGCTGGCGTCAGCCTGCATGTCAGACAGGGGGAAATGGTCAGCATTCTCGGCTCCAATGGCGCCGGCAAGACCACTTTCATCAATGCCATGTCGGGCCTGCTCAAGCTTACCACCGGCAGCATCAGCTTCGAAGACCGTTCGGTGCTGGGCGTGGCTGCCCACGAGCGTGTTCCGCTTGGTATCGTCCAGGTGCCGGAGGGGCGGCGCCTGTTTCCCCTGATGACGGTGGAAGAAAACCTGCTGCTGGGATCGACCCATGCGGCGGCGCGCCGCGTGCGCAAGGGAAGCCTGGAAGAGGCCTATACGCTGCTGCCGCGCCTGCGCGAGCGGCGCAACCAACCAGATTGCCAAGACCCTTTCGGGTGGCGAGCAGCAAATGGTCGCCATCGGCCGCGCCCTGCAAAGCAAGCCCAAGCTGCTGATGTTCGACGAGCCATCGCTGGGACTTTCGCCCTTGCTGGTGGGCGAACTGTTTGCCCTGATCCGCAGCTTGAACGAACGCGGCATCAGTATCCTGATGGTGGAGCAAAACGTGCGCAAGACCTTGCAGATCGTCGACCGCTCGTATGTGCTGGAAAACGGCCACATCGTCATGGAAGGTTCCGGCAAGGACTTGCTCAACGATGACAATATCAAGAAAGCGTTCCTGGGCATGTAGTTGAACGGAAAGGCACACAGCGGAATGCAATGGAACGCAGCAGCATGAAGCAGCGCCAGGATGGATCGCGCCGATGCGCCGATCGGCCCGGCAGCTGTCGGCACGGAACACACGCAGGCAGTCAACCATCACCATGGAGACAGAGACGATGACAGCATCCGCTACCAATTCCGGCATTGCCCAGCGCTTTCGGCTCGATGGCCGCACTGCCCTGGTGACCGGCGCCAGCAAGGGTCTGGGGCAAGCCATGGCCGAGGCCCTGGCCGAGCAAGGCGCCAGGGTCGTGCTGGTGGCGCGCACCACCAGCGAGCTCGACGCAGTGGCCGCGCGCATCATCGAAAAAGGAGGCCAGGCAGTGGTGCGAACCTGCGACGTTACGCGAAGCGCGGCGATACGCGCCGTCATCGCGGAACTCGAGGAACTCGACATCCTGGTCAACAACGCCGGCTCGAATATTCCCGAGCCGATCGAGGAGGTTACCGACGAGCACCTGGACTACCTGCTCGACCTCAATACGCGCGCCTATTTTGTCGTCGCCCAGGCTGCAGTGACGAAGATGAAGCAGCATCCGCAGCGGCTGGCGCGTGGCGCATCGATCATCAACATCGCCTCGCAGATGGGGCATATCGGCTCCGAATCGCGCACCGTCTACTGCATGACCAAGCATGCGGTGGTTGGCTTGACGCGTGCGATGGCAATCGAACTGGCCGCCACAGGAATCCGCGTCAACAGCATCGGGCCGACCTTCATCGATACGCCACTGGTGCGCAGGGTCGTCAACACACCGGAAAAGTACAGCACGCTGGTCTCACGCATTCCCATGGGCCGCATGGGCACGGTGGACGACATCGCCGCAGCGGCGGTGTACCTCGCTTCCCCGGCTTCGGGCATGGTCACCGGCGCCGGTCTGCTGGTCGATGGCGGCTGGACGGCACAATGAACATCAACCAAGGAGAACAGGCCATGTTTGTCGAAGAACGCATCTATACCGTGGTGCCGGGCAAGGCACCGGAATTCCTGAAACTGTATGAAACCGAAGGCATGGCCATCCAGGCGCGCCATTTGCCGGCCATGGTCGGCTATTACTCTTCCGATATCGGCACGCTGAACCTGATCGTGCACCAGTGGGCATTCAACGATATCAATGAGCGCGTGGCAATGCGCGCAACCATGGTGGCCGACCCGGACTGGCAGGCCTATCTGAAAAAACTCATGCCGCTGATCCTCCAGCAAGAGTCGCGCATGCTGGTACCGGCGCCCTTTTTTGCCGAACGCCTGCAAACGCTGGTCGACTTCAGCCGCCAGCAGCGCGCCGCCTTGCTTTCGCGTCACGGTTCCAGCCCTGCCGAACAGGTGCCGGCATGAACAACGAATCCGGTGCCAGCGCAGCGCAACAGGCAGCCACGGCGCTGATTACCGCCGCGCTGACAGACGTGCGCATCGACGGCTTGCCGGCCGATTGCCGGCCCACCTCGCTGGCGCAGGGTTATGCGGTGCAAGCCATTGTCGCCAGCCGGGCCGGCCGGCCGCTGGCCGGCTGGAAAATTGCCGCCACCAGCGCCGCCGGCCAGCGCCACATCGGTGTCGATGGGCCGATTGCCGCCCGGCTGTTGTCCGAGCAGGTCGTCGGCAGCGGCTTGGCCTTTCCGCTGGCGCAGAATGTGATGCGCTGCGCCGAGGCCGAGTTTGCCTTTCGCATGGCCCGCGACCTGCCGGCGCGCAGCACGCCCTATCTGGTCGAGGACGTCATGGCAGCGGTCAGCGCTCTGCATCCAGCGGTGGAAATTCCCGACTCCCGCTACCGGGACTTTTCCAAGGTCGGCGCCGCACAGCTGGTGGCCGACGGCGCCTGCAGCGCCTGGCTGGCCACTGCGCCGGCGGCCCCCGAACAGTGGCGCGGACTCGACTTGGCAATCCACGAGGTGGTCGCGCAGCGCAATGGCGTCGAAGCCGGACGCGGCAGCGGGCGCAATGTGCTGGGTGACCCGCGCGTAGCCCTGACCTGGCTTGCCAATGAACTCAACGCCCAGGGTGAACAGCTGCGTGCCGGCGACCTGGTCACCACCGGCGCCTGCGTGGGGCCGATGGATGTTGCGCAGGGCGACCGGATGGTGGTCGATTTCGGCATGCTCGGCGTCGTCGAGGTGGCGTTTTTCTGAGTGCCGGATTGCCGTGGTTTCATGGACAGGCACGATGCGTGCGGCACCGCCCCGCGGCTTGCAATGCGCCCGGCTCGCGCCGCGCCGGCCGGCCAACGCCTGGACCGTTCCACCTACCGCCGGGCTGCCCTGCCCTCGGCACGTGCCCGGCGCCTCAGACACCGGCGCGGCGCGGCATCAGCACTGTACAGTCGAGGTCCAGCACGACATTCGGGTGGTAGGTAGCCATGCTGGCAGCACCGACATGGCGCGCGCCGATTTCGCCCGGCATGGCATTCTTGATGCCGACCAGCCGCAGGCGCACGGCGCCCATGTCGGCACGGCCCGGCAGCTTCCACTTCTGGATGACTTGCGTGAATGCGTACAGGGTGTCGCCGGCAAATGTCGGTGCCACATGCGCGCCGGCATTGATGGCCAGCAGGCAGATGGCATTTTCCAGTCCGTCGTAGGCCAGCGCACGGCACACCGAGATGACATGGCCGCCGTACACCAGCCGGCGGCCGGCCGCAGACTGGCGCATGAAGTGCGCATCGAAATGCACCCTGGCGTTGTTCTGGTACAGGCGCGTCGCACACATGTGGTCGGCCTCCTCGATGGTCATGCCGGCCGCATGGTCGATGCGCTGGCCGGCGGAAAAATCTTCCCACGTCGAGACCGACCCGGTGGCTTCGCACCATTCATCGAGCGCGTCGCGCGAGACCACACCGGCATGGCAGCACTGTGCACCGGGCGTTACCATGTCGCCCAGGGCCGGCACCAGCGGCTCGGGCGCAGGCCAGGCGGGATCGCGCTTGTTGATCATCACCCAGCGTACCCATGTCAGCACAATGCGTTCCTGCTCGTCGTAGCAGCTCGAGCGCACATACACCACCCCACTCTTGCGGCTGGAATTTTCCTTCAGACCCAGGATCACGCTTTCGCAGTGCAAGGTATTGCCGGCGTAGACCGGGGCAAGGAAGCGCACTTCGGCATAGCCGAGATTGGCGATGGCATTGAGTGAAATGTCCGGCACCGTCTTGCCGAAGGCCATGTTGAAGACCAGCAGGTCATCCAGCGGGCGCGCGGGATAACCCAGCAATGCCGCCGCCGTGGTGGACGAATGCAGGGCCTGGCGTGCTCCGGTGAGTGCGACATACAGCGAAGCGTCGCCCTCTGTCATGGTGCGCGGCGTAGCGTGGCGGATGACCTGGCCGAGCTGGAAATCCTCGAAGAAATTTCCTGGGCGTTCGCTGTTTACGGGCATGGCAGGCTCTTTCCCGGTGGTCGACTCAAGGCGATCATTTCAGCGCCATGCCTGCGCGCAGTCCGCTGGCAGCTGGCAGCTGGCAGTTGGCCATTACGCCCACGGCGACGCATGATCGGGCCCGGCGATGATGCCGCCATCGTGCAGGCGCCCAAGCGTTCCACCATCAAGTCCCAGCACATCCTGCAGCACGGCGTCGGTATCGGCGCCCAGCCGCGGCGCTGGCAGGGTTGCCTGGCGCTGTTCGCCCATCAGGCGCACCGGCGCGCCGGCTGCCAGATGGCGGCCAACACCGGCGGTGTCGATGCTGGAAAACATCGGATTGGCGCTCGACAGGCGCACATCTTCCTGGACTGCCTGGCGCACCGTGCGGTACTGTCCCCAGCAGGCGCCATGCAAGGTGAAGACCTGCTCCAGTTGCGCCAGGGTGTGGGCACCGATCCACGGTGCCAGCAGCCCGGCAATGGCTTCACGCGCGGCAAAGCGCTGCGCTTCCTCATCGAAATCCAGGCCCAGTCTGTCAGCCAGCAGCGCCATGGCCGCGACCATGTCGCAGGCCCGCACCAGGGCCTTCCACTGGTTCAATGAGACACCCGCCAGGTAGATCCGGTGTCCGTCGGCCGTGGCAAAGTCCAGCCCGAAGGCGCCATACAGGTAATTGCCGATCGGGGCGCGCTCCTGCTGCAGTATTTCGGCTTCGGTGGACAGGCCAAGATGGGACAGCATGGCAAAGGCCACATCGGACAGCGCCAGCCGCAGTTCGGCGCCAGGACCGCCGGCACTGCGGCGCAGCAGCGCAGCGGTCAGACTGAAGGAGGCGTGAAAGGCGCAAGCCATGTCCCAGGCCGGCAACACGTGGTTGACAGGCGTGCCGGCGCCGGCAGTGCCCGTCAGGTAGGGAAACCCGGTTGCGCAATTGACGGTGTAGTCGACGGCAGTGCTGCCATCTGGGTTACCCTCGATGGTGCAGGAAATCAGGTCGGGGCGTTGTCTGGCCAGCAGCGCATGGGCCAGCCATGGCTTGCCGATATTGGTCAGCAAGATGCCGCCCCGGGTTTGTTTGCCATCGCGGCTGCCATCGGCGCAGGTGACCAGCGCCTGCACCAGCTCTTTTCCCTGCGGCTGGCGAAAATCGATGGCCAGCGAGCGCTTGCCCTTGTTAAGGCCAGTCCAGTACAAACTGCGTCCCTGCGGTGACAACGGCATGCGCCTGAAATCGATGCCGCCGCCCGGCAGGTCGATGCGGATGACGTCGGCGCCCGCCTGCGCCAGCGACAGTCCGGCAAGCGGGGCGGCAATGAAAGCAGAACTTTCGATCACCCGCACGCCATGCAGCAAACCTTGATTCATGAAACCCTCCATGGAAGAAGTCGGCCTTGCTGCCTGCACAGCGCGGTGCAGAATGCAGAAGGCAGCATGCCGATGCGCCGGGCATTGGCACCGGCCCATGCGCAGCGCACCATCCGAATCTATCTTCATGGCGAGGTTTCGACAATCAAGCTTAATGCTTCGATTATCAACAAAAACTGTTCAATCACCGGCGAGGCAATGGCCGATCCATCGCCGCTGCAGCGACCCGGTTTGCGCCTGAAACCACGCTGCGGCCGGCAGGCGCTCGAACGCTGCAGGCCACTGCTCAGGCGCTTGCAGCGGCAGCCGCCGCGCCGGCATTGCCGGGCTGCTCAAGCGCATCGGGCAACAGCAGCTTGAGCAATTGCACCAGTCGCAGCGAAGCGGGCGAAAGCTTCTGGCCGCGCAGCGTGACGATGGCGACCTGGCGCACCAAAGACGGATTGGTGATGCGTAAAACCTGGGTGGAGGGATCGACCCGTGGCGGCAGTGCGACGCGCGGCAGGATGGCCGCTCCCAGGCCGGCAGTAGCCATCGAGATCAGGGTTTGCGCCTGGGTAAACTGATAACGCGTGCTGAAGCTCAGATTGCGTTCCCTCAAGGCCTGGTCGAGCATGCCGCGCAGCGCCGTTGCGGGACTGAGCAGCAGCAGCGGCATGTTGGTGAGCGTCGCCAGCGAGATCGACCGCTTCGCCGTCGTGATGAAGCGCTTGGGCACCAGGGCGTACAGCGCATCGAGCATGACGGCGTCGAAGTCGAATTCAAGCGTCTCGATTGCCGGACCGATGCCGAAATCAACTTCGCGGTTGCGCACGCTGTCGAACAAGGCCGTCGACGTCAATTCTCGCACCGAGACTTCGATGCCCGGATATTCCATCTCGAAAGCAGCCAGCACGCGCGCCAGGCGGGTTTCGGCAATGGTGGGCGAACAGGAGATCGAGACCTGCCCGCGCCGCACATCGGCAGCTTCCTGGATGCGCCGCAAACCGCTTTCGACTTCGTTCAAGGCACGCCGCGCACAGTCGAGCAATTGTTCGCCTTCCGTCGTCAGATGCACGTTGCGGGTGGTGCGGTGAAACAGTGCCACACCAAGCTGTCCCTCGAGCTGGCGGATCTGTGCACTGACGGCGGACGGGGAACGGAAAGACTTTTCGGCGGCAATGCGAAAACTGCTCTGATCGGCAACCAACAGGAAAGTCTGCAACAGCTTGAAGTTCACGTTGGCTATTAGCTTTGGTGCATTCTTCATGATGCTCTCCCACATATGTGCGGAAATTAATTATGCAGCAATTCAACACAATTGACGGAATAAAAGCGTTTGCTGGTTCGCTGCCGAAGCCATACAGTCTGTTTAATTCGATTCACCTACACCATCCGGCCCGGCGCGCCGTTTGTGCCGCCGCGCCACGACTCAGGGCGAACATGACATCAACCTCCACTGAAGCAAAGCCAGCCGGCAGCGGCGCACTCGGCAGCTTGCGGGTGCTCGATATCGCCACCTTTGTTGCGGCGCCGTTTTGCGGCACCATCCTGGCGGACTTTGGTGCCGAAGTCATCAAGATCGAACAGCCGCTGGGTGGCGATGCACTGCGCAAATTCGGCACCATAACCGAATGCGGCGACAGCCTGGTCTGGTTGAGCGAAGCGCGCAACAAGAAAGCCGTCACGCTCGATCTGCGCCTGCCCGAAGGTGCGCAGATGTTTCGCCAGCTGGTGGCGATCTCGGACGTGGTGCTGGAAAATTTTCGTCCCGGCACGCTGGAAAAGTGGGGCCTCGGTTTTGACGAACTGCGCAAGATCAACCCGCGTCTGATCATGCTGCGCATCAGCGCCTACGGCCAGACCGGGCCCAAGCGTGGCGAACCGGGATTTGCCCGCATTGCCCACGCCTTTGCCGGCTTGTCCTTCCTGGCCGGCGAGGCAGACGGGCCGCCGGTGGTTCCCGGCTCGACCTCGATGGCCGATTACATCTCCGGCATGTGGGGAGCGATTGGCGTGCTGACTGCCCTGCGCGAATGCGCCCAATCTGGTATGGGGCAATTCATCGACCTCGGTTTGTATGAATC
The DNA here is from genome assembly GCA_050954505.1 of Janthinobacterium lividum. GTDB lineage: Bacteria > Pseudomonadota > Gammaproteobacteria > Burkholderiales > Burkholderiaceae_D > JAQGMO01. The sequence goes on along the minus strand of JBPBPY010000157.1, from coordinate 5,772 downwards.
GGTGTTTCGCCTGCTCGATGAAATTGCGCCAGCCTATGCAAAGTATGGCACCGTGCGGGAACGCATGGGCGCCGATACCGTCAACGTCGTGCCGCACAGCCACTACCGCAGCGGCAGCGGCGAATGGGTGGCCCTCGCCTGCACCAACGACAAGATGTTCGAGCGCCTGGCAGCCGTCATGGGCCAGCCGGAGCTGGCGCACAAATACCCGACCAGCAAGATACGGGTAGCGCACCGGGCCTTGATCAACCAGATCGTTGGCGACTGGATCGGCAGCCAGTCGCTCGCCGACGTGATGGCCTGCACCAGCGCCGGCGGCGTGCCGTGCGCGCAAGTCTATTCGATCAAGGAAATCTTTGAAGACGCGCAGTATCGCGCGCGCGGCAACATGATTCGTGTCGATGACCCGCGCGTGGGTGAACTGGTGTTGCCGGCGGCGGTGCCGCGCCTGTCGGCAACGCCGGCGACATTTCGCCATGCCGGGCGCGCGCTGGGCGCCGACAATGCCGATGTGTATGGCCAGCTGCTGGGCATGACTGAGCAGCAGCTGCAGTCGGCGGCAGCCAGCGGCGTGATCTGAAGCAAAGCAGACAGCACCGAAAAGGGAGAACAATCCATGAATCAAAATGGCGCCTTGCAGCAGTACAGCATGCACATCAATGCCGAGGCGGTGCAGGCTGGCGCTGGAGAACGGTTCGACTCGGCCGATCCATTTACCGGCAAGGCCTGGGCCAGTTTCCCGCGCGGGCAGGCTGCCGATGCCGACCTGGCGGTGGAAGCGGCCAGCGCCGCGCTCGATGGACCGTGGGGAAAAATGAGCGCCAGCGCCCGTGGCCTGCTGCTGTTTCGCCTGGCAGACCTGATCGAACGCGACGCCGACCGGCTGGCGCGCATCGAAGTGCGCGACAATGGCAAGTTGATCGTTGAAATGCGCGCCCAGGTCGGCTACATTCCGCACTACTTCCGTTACTTTGGCGGCCTGGCCGACAAGATGGAAGGCGCGGTGCTGCCGATCGACAAGGCCGACACCTTCAACTACACCACCCATGAACCACTGGGCGTCTGCGTGGCCATCACCGCGTGGAATTCTCCACTGCTGCTGGCGGTCAACAAGCTTGCCCCCGGCCTGGCGGCGGGCAACACCTTCGTGCTCAAGCCTTCCGAATTTACCTCTGCCTCCGCGCTCGAACTGGCGGCGCTGTGTGTCGAAGCCGGTTTTCCCGCCGGCGTGGTCAATGTCGTCACCGGCTACGGCAATGAAGCCGGTGCCCGCCTGGTCGAGCATCCAAAGGTGGCGAAGGTCGCCTTTACCGGCAGCGAGACCGGCGGCCAGCGCATCTATGAAGCGGCGGCCAGCGGTTTCAAGCGGGTGACGCTGGAATTGGGCGGCAAGTCGGCCAATATCATCTTCGCCGACGCCAGGATCGATGACGCCGTCAAGGGCGCCATTTCGGGCATCTTCACCGCCACCGGCCAGACCTGCGTGGCCGGCTCGCGCCTGCTGGTGCATGAATCCATCCATGACGCGTTTGTCAGCCGGCTGGTGGCCTATGCAAGGCAGGCACGCATGGGCGACCCCGGCCTGGCCACCACCCAGGTCGGCCCCGTGACCACGCCTGCGCAATATCGGAAAATCCTCGACTACATTGCCATCGCCAGAGACGAAGGCGCTACCTGCGTGCTGGGCGGTGGTGCTGCCAACCGGCCGGAATGCGGCAATGGGCAATTCGTCGAGCCGACCATTTTCACCGATGTCCGCAACGACATGCGCATTGCCCGTGAAGAGGTGTTCGGCCCGGTACTGAGCATCATCCGCTTCAAGGATGACGACGAAGCCGTGGCAATTGCCAACGACAGCCTGTACGGCCTGGCGGCCGGCTTGTGGACGCAGGACATCCGGCGCGCAATGACATTGCCCAAACGTTTGAAAGTCGGCATCGTCTGGGTCAACATGTACCGGGCAGTGAGCTACATGTCGCCCTTCGGCGGCTACAAGCGTTCCGGCCTCGGGCGGGAAAACGGCATCGAGGCAATGCGCGAATATCTGCAGACCAAGTCGGTATGGATCAGCACTGCAACCGAAACACCCGATCCGTTTGTCATTCGCTGACGCGCTGCGTGCCTGGGCACCCCGCGCGGCTTTCCAACCTGCCCCGAAAAAGAGGGATCCTCATGAACCAAACCTTTGGACGCATCATCGTGGAAAAAACCGGCGGTCCCGACGTCATGGGCTGGGAAACCGTGCCGGTGCTGGCACCGGCCGCCGGTGAAGTGCGCATCCGCGCCCTGGCCATAGGCGTCGATTACATCGATACCCAGATCCGCGCCGGCTTGCTGCCGGCCACGCTGCCGACCGGCCTGGGTTTTGCCGCCGTGGGCGTGATCGAGGAAATCGGCAGCGGTGTCGCGTCGTTCGAGCTCGGGCAGCGTGTGGCCTACATGTATTTCACCGCCGGCAGCTACGCCGAACAGCGCAATGTGCCGGCCGAGCGGGTGATTGCGCTGCCGGACCAGTCGCTGGCACCGGCACTGGCATGCGGCGCGCTGTTTCGCGGCTTGACAGCCTGGTACCTGTCCACGCGCATGCATCCGATCGGCCACGGTGATGTGGCGCTGGTCCATGCCGCAGCCGGCGGCGTCGGCCTGATCCTGGTGCAGTGGCTCAGGCACCTGGGCGTGACCGTCGTGGGCACCGTCGACACAGCGGAAAAAGCCGCGGTCCTGGAAGAATTCGGCTGCCCGCACCACGTGATTCTGCCCGATGGCGATTTCGTTGCCAAGGTCAGGGAAGTCTCGCATGGCAAGGGCGCGGCGATTGTCTATGAAGCAATCGGTGCCCAGACCTTTGCCCGCTCGCTCGATTGCGCCCGGCGCTTCGGGCTGGTGGTGTCCTATGGCTGGCCATCGGGCGATCCGGGCAGTGTGGCACTGATGGATTTGCGCGCCAAGGGGTCGCTGTTTGTCACCCGGCCGACCGTCACACAGTACACTGCGGAGCCAGAAGACTTCCGCGCCGGGGCCAGCGCGCTGTTCGAGATGGTCAAGGCAGGCCACCTGCACATCAAGGTCGGCAATTCCTATCCCCTGCGCGAGGCTGCGCGTGCCCATGCCGACATCGTCGCCGGCCGTACGCTCGGCTCGGTTGTGCTCATTCCCGAAGGAGCATGAGCATGGCACTTCTGATGGAAGGCAGGATTGCAGTCGTGACCGGTGCCGCCTCGCGCCGTGGAATTGGCTGGGCCACGGCAAAACGCTTTGCCGAGGAAGGCGCCAGCGTCGCCCTCCTCGACCTCGATGCGCATGCGGCGCAGGACGCCGCAGCGGCAATCGGCGCCCGGCACCGTGGCTGGGCCTGCGATGTGCGCGACGCGGCCCGCTGCAATGCAGTGGCTGCCGACATCATCAGTGTTTTCGGCCGCATCGACACGCTGGTCAACAACGCCGGCGTGAGCCAGGCGCACCGCATCATGGACAGCACCCCCGAGGACTACGACATCGTCATGGATGTCAGCCTGCGCGGCGCCTATCACATGTCGCGCGCGGTGATTCCGGCCATGCGCGCCCGGCAAAGCGGCACCATCGTCTGCATGGGTTCGGTTGCTGCCCAGCGCGGCGGCGGCATCCTGGGCGGACCGCACTATGCCGCAGCCAAGGGCGGCGTCCAGGCGCTGGCCAAGGCCATGGCGCGCGAACTGGCACCCGTTGGCATCCGCGTCAATGCGGTGGCACCGGGCCTGGTCGATACCGAGCTCCTGGTCGGGAAGATCGACGATGCCGGAAAACGGAGCGTGGCGTCAACCACCCCGCTGGGACGCCTGGCGCAGCCGCTCGATATTGCCAACTGCATTCTGTTTCTGAGTTGCGAGATGTCGAGCTATGTGACCGGCGTGGTGCTCGATATCAATGGCGGGCTGCACATACACTGACAAACCCGGGGCACCAAGTGATCGAAACATACGACTATGTCATCGTGGGCGCGGGTTCGGCAGGCTGCGTGCTGGCCAACCGTTTGTCGCGCGATCCGGCCGTTCGCGTGCTGCTGCTCGAAGCCGGCGGCGAAGACCGCAATCTCTGGCTGAAAATTCCTGCCGGCGTGCCGCGCGTGGTGGGTCATGCGCAGTTGACATGGGGCTACGTGTCCGAGCCGGAGCCGGGCCTTGATGGCCGCAGGATCAGCTGGCCACGCGGCAGGACGCTGGGCGGCAGCTCGTCGATCAATGGCCACGTCTACATGCGCGGCAATCCCGCCGACTACGATGGCTGGGAGGCGATGGGCAATCCTGGCTGGGGCTGGAAAGACGTGCTGCCGTATTTTCGCCGCAGCGAAGCCCACGCCGCAGGCGCCACCGATCTGCACGGCGCCGACGGTGAACTGCATGTCTCGACACTGGCGGAACCGCATTTCGCATCGAAGACCTTTGTTGCCGCGGCCCGCGGCCTGGGCATTCCCGCCAATGAGGATTTCAATGGCAGCACGCAGGAAGGCGTGGGCTACCTGCAGTTTGCCATCCACAAGGGCAGGCGCGATTCGGCGGCGTCGGCCTTTCTGCATCCGGTACGCGCACGGCAGAATTTGACGGTGACCACCGGCGCGCTGGCCGAAGCACTGGAATTCAACGACAGCCGTGCCGTCGGTGTGCATTGCCGGGTCAAGGGCCAGGCGCGCCTGGTCCATGCGTCGCGCGAGGTCATCCTCTGTGGCGGCACCATCAATTCGCCGCAATTGCTGATGTTGTCGGGCATTGGACCGGCCGGGCCGCTGCAGGCCCTGGGCATAGCGGTGCGCAAGGACGCGCCAGGCGTTGGACAACATCTTCACGACCACATCTATGCGCATTGCCTGGTCAGCGTGGCGCCGGCCTATTCCATCAACCGCCTCATCGCCAGCAATTGGCGCATGATTCCCGATGTGCTGAAATACATCGCCACCAGGCGCGGCTTGCTCACTTCTGCCGCAGCACAGGTGGGCCTGTTTGTTCGCACTGTGCCCGGCCTGGCTTACCCGGACCTGCAGATCCAGATGCGGCCGTTCAGCATGATCAGCAAGTCGGCAGGCATGTACAAGGCTGAACCGGCGCCGGCCGTGACCGCTTCCTGCACGCTGCTGCGCCCGCATTCACGCGGCAGCATCACGCTGCGTTCGAAAGAACCGTCGGCGCCGCCGCGCATGGTGGCCAATTACCTGACCGATGAGCGCGACCTCAAGCCACTGGTCGAAGGATTGCGCCTGGTGCGCCGCATCTTCAATGCCGAACCGTTCAAGGCGGGCTTGCGCGGCGAGATCATGCCCGGTGCAGAACATCAGAGCGATGACGATCTGATTGCCTACCTGCGTGCAAATGCGCAGTCGATGTACCATCCTGTGGGCACCTGCAGGATGGGGCCGGGTGCTGACGATGTGGTGGATTGCCGCTTGCGGGTCAAGGGTTTCGAGGGCCTGCGCGTGGTGGATGCCTCGATCATGCCGCAGATCCCGTCGGGCAATACCAACGCTCCGACAATCATGATTGCCGAGAAGGCTGCGCAAATGATCATCGAGGAGCGTTAGCTTTCCGTGCCACTGGGCGGCATCCCGAGCCGGCCGGCGCCGCCTGGCCATCGGGAACATCCGGCGCAAACAAGGTATGCTGCCGGCAGACGATCGCTTGCCGTTCTCCCTACTCCACAACCATGGCGCCACTTCAGGCACTCCAGCCCACCATTCGACGCTCCTTACTTCACTTCGCACGGCAGCGGCAGCAGCCGTGAAGTCATTGAAACCCTGGCCGACGG
>JBPBPY010000146.1:0-21639 GCA_050954505.1 Janthinobacterium lividum | reverse complement strand
CAAACACTGCAAACCCTCCGCAGTAAAAGTCAGCAGTAGCCCAAAGCCTGACGGTCGGGGAGGTCGGTGTTGCCGGCACGGCGACATTGGAGGCACGACTGCGCTGTGCCGGCAATACCGGCCTTCTCGACCTCTGCGGCCTCAGCAATCTCTTCAGTCATCCGCCGCCCGGCAAACCCAGCAAGTCCTCCTCAGTAAAAGTCAGCAGTAGCCCAGAGCCTGACGGTCGAGGAGGTCGGTGTTGCCGGCACGGCGACATTGGAGGCACGAGTGCGCTGTGCCGGCAATACCGGCCTTCTCGACCTCTGCGGCCTCAGCAATTTCTTCAGCCCTTCGATGCCCGGCCTCTTCGACCTCTACAGCCTCAGCAATTTCTTTCAAACTCCATCATCCTCAGCAGTTTGAACCAATCAAACTGTCAACCCAGCTACCTTCCCCAATCCAAGCTTCGTAGTATCATGCTCCCCCGCACCAGCCCGAGCGCACGACCCCAGGCCGGCCTGCAGACCAGACCACGTCACTCCCCCAAACCACTGAAAGTCCCTCGATGCCCCCCATGCCTAGCGTTGCTGGTGCCGGTCTTTTGCATAACCGTAATTTCGTCTTCTACATGGTGGCCCGCGTCCTTTCCACGTTCGCTATCCAGATGCAAAGCGTCGCCATCGGCTGGCAGGTCTACCAGATGACCGGCAGCCTGTATGACCTCGGTCTCATCGGCCTGGCCCAGTTTGCCCCGTTCTTCATCCTCATCCTGCTCGCCGGCCACGCCGCCGACCGCTACAATCGCCGCAGCATCATCCTCCTCTGCATGCTCGCCCAGCTCACCTGCGGCGTGCTGCTGTTCGGCTTCACCTTCTCCGGCGCCAAGGTGGTCTGGCCCGTGTTTGCCATCCTCGTCCTCTACGGCAGCGCCCGCGCCTTCATGATGCCTGCCAGCCAGGCCATCCTTGTCAACCTCGTCTCCCCCGACGACTTCAAACGCGCCGTCGCCATTTCCTCCTCCAGCTTCCACGTCGCCGTCATCTGCGGCCCCATCGTCGGCGGCCTGCTCTACATCGCCGGTCCCGTGGTCGTGTATGCCGTCGTCGGCGCATTGCTGCTGGTCTCGCTGCTGCTCATGTCGCGCACCACCGCCAGCCCCCAGGTCACCAACCGCGAACCGCCAAGCCTGCGCCACATGCTCGAAGGCCTGCGCTTCGTCTGGTCGCGCCCGGTCGTGCTCGGCGCCATTTCGCTCGACCTCTTCGCCGTCCTGTTCGGCGGCGCCACTGCACTGTTGCCCGCCTATGCCCATGATGTCTTGCGCATCGGTCCCACCGGCCTGGGCATGCTGCGCACCGCCCCCGGCGTCGGTGCGGCCATCACTTCCGTGGTGCTTGCCTGGCGGCCGATCACCCGCCATGTCGGCCTGTGGATGTTCGGCGGCGTGGCCCTGTTTGGCGCCGGCACTGTCGTCCTTGGCTCCTCCATCTGGTTCCCGGTTTCGCTCGCTGCCCTGTTCTTCATGGGTGCCGGCGACATGGTCAGCGTCTACATCCGGCACCTGCTGGTGCAGATCGAAACCCCGGACGCCATTCGCGGCCGCGTCTCCGCCGTCAATGCCGTCTTCATCGGCGCCTCGAATGAACTCGGCGAATTCGAGTCCGGTGTGACTGCCGGCTGGATGGGCCTGGTGCCGGCGCTGATCTTCGGCGGTGCCGCCATCCTGGGTGTGACCGCCATCTGGATGTGGCGCTTTCCGGTGCTGCGCACCATGGACCGCCTGCCCACTGCACCTGCAGCCACGGGCAGTGCACCTGAAAAGAACAGCTGATTCCAGCGAGCCAAAAATCAGGGCGGGAAACCGGCAGCGTTTCGAAACCGGTAAAAAATAAAGGCGCAACGTAGAGATACAATGCTGAAACATTGCCAACATGCATCGCGGGTATCATGAGTGGTTGGCAAACCATGGCCACGACAGTCAGCATGACACTGTCGCGCCTGGCTTGCCAGTTCGCCGCAACCTGAACCGCAACATGGACACGCATTATGGAAAGTACCATCCGGGCACTGATCGTCGATGACGATATCGAAATCCGCCAACTGCTGCAATCCTACCTCGGCGACTTCGGCATCGAAGCCCAAGCTGTCAACGATGGCGGCGCCATGCGTGCCGCCATGGCAAGCACCACGTTTCACCTGATCATCCTCGACGTCATGCTGCCGGGCGAAAATGGCCTGATGTTATGCAAGCAGTTGCGCGCCACCAGCAATATTCCCATCATCATGCTCACCGCCCGTGGCGAAGCCACCGACCGCGTTGTTGGCCTCGAACTCGGCGCCGACGATTACGTCCAGAAACCGTTCGACCCGCGCGAGCTGGTGGCACGCATCCACACCGTACTGCGGCGCTCCAACCTCGCCAACGCCGCCCAGGCGGTTGCCAGCCAGGTCGAATCCGCCGATGAAGACCGTGAGCAACGCTCCGAAGAAACCGGCTTCGAAGGCTGGCGCCTGAACCGCACCACGCGTCAGCTCACCTCGCCAACCCAGGTCGTGGTGCCGCTGTCGAATGCCGAATTCCGCCTGCTCTGGACCTTCATTGAACGGCCGCGCCGGGTACTCACGCGCGACCAGCTCATGGACGCAGCCCGTGGCCAGCTCAGCAATGCCTTCGATCGCAGCATCGACCTGCTGGTCTCGCGGCTGCGCCAGAAACTCGACGACGACCCGCGCGACCCACGCCTGCTCAAGACCATCCGCGGGGAAGGGTATCTCTTCGATGCCCGCATCACCCGATGACCACCACCGCCAGACTGCTTACCCGCCTGGTGCCCAACTCGATCCTGGCACGCCTGCTGGCGCTGGTGCTGGCCGGCATCGTCATCAGCCACCTGACCACCACGCTGCTGTTCATTACCTCGCTGGGCGACCTGATGCATCCGCCGCCGCAGCAGCACCAGCGCCAGGGACCCGGCGCCCCGGCAGAACCCTGGGGCGAGCGGCCGCCGGCGCCCGCAGCCGGCGCACTGCATGGTGATGAAATCGCCAGCCGCCAGTTCGAGGGACTGCGTTCCGACAATGCGCGGGCACCGGGGGAATTCGAACGACGCGGCCTGCGCATGCCGCCGCTGGGTTTCTGGATCAATATCGTTTTGCAAGTGCTTACGCTGAGCCTGGCCGCCTGGTACGGCGCGCGCATGCTGGCGCGCCCGATCCAGCGCCTGGCCATGGGCGCCGCCCGGCTCGGTGACGACCTCAACTCTGCACCAATCGAGGAAACCGGGCCGGCAGAAACGCGCCAGGCCGCGCAAGTCTTCAACCGCATGCAGGACCGCATCCGCAGCCAGGTCGAAGAGCGCAGCCGTTTTCTTGCGGCTGTCTCGCATGACTTGCGCACGCCGCTGACCCGCATCAAGCTGCGCGTCGAGCGTCTGCCGGCCGATGGTGCACGTGACAAGCTGCGTGAAGATGTGCGCGAAATGGCCGTCATGCTCGATGCCACACTGGACTATCTGCGCGGCGAAGCCTCCAGCGAAGCCAGCCAGTTGCTTGACGTCCAGGCTTTGGTGGAAACCCTGGCTGAAAACGCCATGGAAGAAGGGGGGCAAGTCAGCGTTGCCGGTTCTGCCCCCGCGTTGGTCACCAAACCGATGGCGCTGCGCCGCTGCCTGGTGAATCTGGTGGAAAATGCATTGCGCTACGGAAGTGTGGCGCGCATTGTCCTCATTGATACCACCGACAGCCTGCTGATCGAAATCGGCGACGATGGGCCAGGCATTCCCGAAGAGTCGATGCTGGCTGTGTTCGAGCCATTCGTACGCCTGGAAGCCTCACGCAACAAGGCCACCGGCGGTGTCGGCCTGGGCCTGGCCATTGCACTGGAAGCAGCCAAGCAATGTGGCGGCACCCTGAAACTGCGCAATGCCAGCGCAGGCGGCCTGGTTGCCGCAGTGCGGCTGCCACGGCAGCTTGTTGCGCGTTAAGCCAGCAGCGCCGCTGAACTGCTGGGCCGCGCGTTTTCGCCAGGATAACGGCGCGATCGCCAGGCCGGTTTTTCGCCGCGCCAATCTGCCTGCTTGAGGCCAGGGGATTTAGCTCGTGCCAGCATGCACCGCATGTTCGGCCACCGCTGTGCAAGCCGTCCATGGTGCCAGCCTGCGCCGGCCCGGTGATCGGTTGCCGGCCGAATCTGTAGCCAATCCACGACGCAAAATGACGTTTCCTGAAAGTAATTCAAGATTTCGGTGATTGTGTCGCTGCGGATACAAAGTCGATGCATTGGGACTAAGTGCTTTTGTTACTCTAAAGCAAGCTGATGCGAAACGTGCCGCACAGCTACCTTATCTGCCTCATTTACTTTAAAGGAGTCGCCATGGTCAGTGCCGTCAGTGGAACCACCACCAATCTCTGGGCTTTGCAGCAGCAAAAAAGTGCTACCAGCTTGGCAAACAGCATCTTTTCAACCGTCGATACCGACAACAAGGGCTACATCGACAAGGCCAGCCTGACTACCGCCCTGTCAGACAGTGGCACTTCCTCGACCGATATCGACCAGGCCTTTTCCGAGCTCGACCAGGATGGCGACGGCAAGGTCACCAAGAGCGAGCTCAGTACCAGCATCGACCAGCTGTCGCAAGCACTTTCAGCCCAATTCAACCAGTCACGCGTCGATGGCGCCCGTGCCGATGCCGGTGGCGGCGACGATCCCGGTTTCACCAAGGATGAGCTGACCGCCATTGCCGGCGACAGCCAGACCGACGCCAAGCAATCGGCTTTCATGAGCAAGATTGCGGAAAACTTCGACAGCGTCGACACCGATGGCGATGGCCGCGTCACCGGCGCCGAGGCAATGGCTTATGCGAAATCGACCACGACCGATGCCGCCACTGACGCCAGCAGCAGTGACGCCGTTGGCGCCATCAGCGGCACCCCGCCTGCCGGCGGCCCACCGCCAGCTGGCGGCGCCGGTGGTGCCGGTGGCAGCAGTTCGGCCAGCAGCAGCTCGAGCTCGACCACCTACGCCGCTGCCGATACCAACCAGGACGGCACTGTCAGTCTGGATGAATTGCTGGCTTATGAAACCAAGCAAAGCAACAAGACCGACAGCAGCAGCGTCGATGGTACCGACAAGGATAACCAGGCTGCCATGCGCATGCTCAAGCAGCTGCTGCAAGCCTACGGCAACAGCAGCGGCTCCAGCAGCACCAGCACTGTCGCCAGCACCGACTCGATTTCCGCCTATGCCTGATAAAGCGTTCGCCGTGGCAGGCCTGGTTTCGGGACTGCAAGGAGGTCCTGTGCAAATTCTGGTAAAGTCTCGCGCGCAGCTGACTTGTTGAGCTGAAGTGCGCTACGATGTCTCCTCGGCGCTGCCGATCTGAAAACAACCACGCAAGCCGGCCGGCGCGAATCCCGTGCAGTGCTGATTTGCGGGGTGTTTTCAGCGCAAAACATCGAAACATACAAAACACACCAAATTTGTCTTGCAAGACACAAAGCCGAAATTGTGTCGACTCTCGATGGCGTTGGCGATTTTTTCACAGTGTTGTAGAATCGCCATCTTGCTGAGCAAATGGTCAGCCTGGCTTGGAAAAAATTTCGCGCTTATGACTGATGGTATGGTCAAAAAATGCGTGATTTGGGCAATTTTCAGTAGCGGTCATGCCCGCTTTATTTCTTCTTTTCAATTAAATCGCAGAAATATTTCGGTGATTTAATCCCCTTCCGGCGTGAAATCCCCTGGTTTTCCGTTACCAATGTGTACAAACACATGTGTATGGATAAGACCATACATTCACTACACGCCATAAGTCCTTCATTTTCCTCAAAATTGCCAAAAAGACAGTTCTTATGCGAAACGGTCTAAGTCGTTGACTTCATTGGACAAATGTCCGCTTTTTATCTTTGGAAACTCCTTGACCGACCCTGACGCTTCCTCTAAAGTGGGCGACAGTGTGAAAAAGTGTCTATTTGTGGGGAAATTTGGCCGGTTCCTGCGACAACACCTCTCGCAAAAGTTACAAACCAGACCATCAAACAGAGGGAATTCACGGTGTTTCAAGGCGCGTCCGCGTTAAATCTCGATGCCAAAGGAAGGATGTCCATCCCTGCCCGGCACCGTGACGCACTGGCCCTCCAGTGCGAAGGACGCGTCACGTTGACCAAGCATCCGCATGGCTGCCTGCTGCTGTTTCCGCGCCCGGTCTGGGAAGCGCACCGTGAACAGATTGCGGCCTGGCCGATGTCGGCACGCGCATGGCAACGTATTTTTTTGGGCAATGCTTCTGATGTCGAAATGGATTCTGCAGGCCGTATCTTGATTGCGCCCGAGTTGCGCAGCGCGGTGGAAATCACCCGCGACGTCATGATGCTGGGCATGGGCAGCCATTTCGAAATCTGGGATGCAGCCAAGCTGGCGGAGAGCGAAAGCCAGGCCATTGCAGGCGGCATGCCTGATGTGTTGAACGATTTTTCCTTCTGACGGGCCGAGATGACTGCAAACCCGGTGTCAGATTTCCAGCACCGCACGGTGCTGCTCAATGAGGCGGTTGATGCGCTGGCCATCACTGGCGAGCGCGCCAATGGCATCTTTGTCGATGGCACGTTCGGACGCGGCGGCCACAGCCGGGCGATCCTGGCGCGCCTGGGGCCGGGCGGGCGCCTGATCGCCTTCGACAAGGACCCACAAGCCATCAGTACGGCAAAGGAATTGGCCGCTGCCGATGGACGGTTTGAAATCGTCCATGAAAGTTTTGCCACGCTGGACGATGCCATGACACAACGCGGCATCGATGCCCTGACCGGTGTGCTGCTGGACCTGGGCATTTCATCGCCGCAGGTGGACCAGGCCGAGCGCGGCTTCAGCTTTCGCGCCGATGGTCCGCTGGACATGCGCATGGACAGCAGCCGCGGCCAGTCGGCAGCGCAATGGCTGGCATCCGAAACCGAACAAAACATCGAGAAAGTGATACGAAATTATGGAGAAGAACGGTTTGCTTTTCAGATTGCAAAGGCGATTGTTGCTGGCCGAGCAGTCGAGCCAATTTCGCGCACACTGCAGCTTGCCAAAATCGTGGCCGGCGCCGTTAAAAGCCGCGAGAAAGGCAAGGACCCCGCAACTCGTACCTTTCAAGCTATCCGGATTTACATCAATCAAGAACTCGAGGAGCTTGAGATAGGTCTGGCTGGCGCCTTCGGCCGTCTGGCGCAGAATGCCCGGCTGGTGGTGATCAGCTTCCATTCGCTGGAAGACCGCATCGTCAAGCAGTTCATGGCCTCGAAAGCGAATGTGCCCCAGCCCGACCGGCGCCTGCCGATCCGGGCCGTCGACCTGCCGCAACCGGAAATGAAATTGATCGCCAAGTGCAAGCCGCCGGCCGATGAGGTTGCTGCCAACCCGCGCTCGCGCTCGGCTGTCATGCGTGTGGCCGAACGGCTGCTGCCGAAGGCGGCAACATGAACGCGCGCCTGAACCTGATTTTGACAGTGCTGCTGGTGCTGTGCGCGCTCTCGCTGGTGAATGCGCAATACCAGGCCCGGCGCCTGTTCATCGAACTCGAGCGCGCGCAATCGCTGGCGCGCCAGCTCGACATCGAATGGTCGCAGCTGCAGCTGGACCAGTCGACCCTTGGCAAGACGGCGCGCATCGAAGAAGTCGCGCGCGGTGACCTGAGCATGGTGCCGCTGACGCCGGCGCGTACCCAATATCTGACGGCAGGCGGCAAATGACACGCAAATCCTCGCGCAATACGCCGCGCAATGCGGGCGCCACCGGCGTGCGTTTTTCCACCAGCCCGATCCTGGCCGTGAAGCTGCCGGCCTGGCGTTCGCGGCTGGTGCTGTTCGGCCTGTTTTCCGCCTTCGTGGCGCTGGCCGGCCGGGCACTCTGGCTGCAGGGCATTTCCAACGACTTCCTGCAAAAGCAGGGCGCCTCGCGCTATGCGCGCACGCTGGAGCTGCCGGCTACGCGCGGCAAGATCACCGACCGCGACGGCCATGTGCTGGCTTCGTCGATTCCCGTCAAGGCCATCTGGGCCATTCCCGACGACGTGCTGGAAGCGCCGGCCGACAAGATCCGCTCGCTGGCCAAGCTGCTGGAAATGCCGGAGGCGGAGCTGCGCAAGAAGCTCGATTCGGACCGCAACTTCGTCTACCTGAAACGCCAGGTCGAGCAGGACACGGTCGACCGCATCGCCCAGCTGAAAATCGACGGCATTGAAACGCGCAAGGAATACAAGCGTTTTTATCCCGAAGGCGAAGTCATGGCCCACGTGGTCGGCTTCACCAGCGTCGAAGACATTGGCCAGGACGGCATGGAGCTGGCGCAGCAGAAGAACCTGGCCGGCACCACCGGCAGCCGCCGCGTGATCAAGGACCGCCTTGGCCGCATCGTCGAAGACATCGGCGCGGTCCAGGTGCCGCACGACGGACGCGACCTGACTCTCTCGATCGACAGCAAGATCCAGTACATCGCGTTTTCGCAGCTCAAGGCGGCGGTTGAAAAAGCCCAGGCCAAGGCCGGCGGCATCGTCGTGCTCGATGTGAAGACCGGTGAAGTGCTGGCGCTGGCCAACTATCCGACCTACAACCCCAACAACCGCTCGGTGCTGACCGGCGCCCAGCTGCGCAACCGCGTGCTGACCGATACCTATGAACCGGGTTCGGTGATGAAGCCGTTTACCATTGCCCTGGCCCTGGAAACCAAGCGCATCACGCCCGACACCGTGTTCCAGACCTCGCCCGGCAAGATGACCATCGGCCGCGCCACTATTGGCGATTCGCATGCGCATGGCCCGTTGACGGTGGCGCAGATCATCGAGAAGTCTTCCAACATCGGCACCGCCAAGATTGCGCTGCAGATGCCTGCCGAAGAGATGTGGGAAATGTTCACTGCGGTCGGCTTCGGCCAGCAGCCGAAGATGGGCTTTCCCGGCGCCGTGGCCGGACGCGTGCGGCCCTATGCCTCCTGGCGGCCCATCGAGCAGGCCACCATGAGTTATGGCCACGGCATTTCGGTGTCGCTGATCCAGATGGCTCATTCCTACATGATCTTTGCCCGCAAGGGCGACATGATTCCGGTGACCTTCCAGAAAACCAGCGCGCCGCCGATCGGCACCCGCGTCATTTCCGACAAGACCGCCTTGCAGATGCGCGAAATGATGGAGCGCGTGGTCAGCCCGACCGGCACCGCGCCCAAGGCCCAGGTGCCTGGCTACCGTGTGGCCGGGAAAACCGGTACTGCCTACAAGATCCTGCATGGCCAGTATGTGAAGAAGTACATCGGTTCCTTTGTCGGTTTTGCGCCGGTCTCGAACCCGCGCATCATCGTCGCTGTCATGATCGATGAGCCATCGGCCGGCAGCCACTTTGGTGGCGACCTGGCGGCGCCGGCGTTTTCGGTTGTCACCGGCAACATCCTGCGCGCCATGAACGTCGCCCCCGATTCGTCGGTCACCAGCATCATCATTCCTGCCGCCGGCGTCGAGGAGAGTCTGTAGCATGTTCTCCAACCTGATTTCGCGGCTGCCAGCAATCGCCGCCTGGCTGCATGGCATTGCGCCCGACGCGCAACTGACCGCCGACTCGCGCCGCATCAATGCGGGCGACATTTTCCTGGCCTATGCCGGTGACGAGGCCGACGGCCGCCGCTTCATCGCCGACGCGGTCAAGCGTGGTGCGGCAGCAGTGCTGTTCGACGATGAAGACGGCTTTGGCTGGAATGAAGCCTGGGATGTCGAGAACATGGGCGTATCCGGTTTGCGCAACGCCTCCGGTTTTCTGGCCAGCGCCTGGTATGGCCGACCCGACGATGGCATGTTTACCGTGGCCGTGACCGGCACCAATGGCAAGACGTCCTGCACCCAGTGGCTGGGCAATGCCCTGTCGCAGGATGGCGTGGCTACTGCCGTGGTCGGCACGCTTGGCGCCGGCCTGTTCGTCAACGGCGTCCATGACGGCTTGACCGAGACCGGCTACACCACGCCGGACGCAGTCATGCTGCAGCGGACCCTGGCCGCGCTGCGCCAGCGCGGTGCCGGTGCGCTGGCCATCGAGGCCTCGTCGATCGGCCTGGAGCAGGGGCGCCTGAATGGCATGCATGTCGACCTGGCGCTGTTTACCAATTTCACCCGCGACCATCTCGACTATCACCTCGACATGGATGCCTATGAAGCGGCCAAGGCCATGCTGTTCGACTGGAGCGGCCTGCGTCACGCAGTCATCAACCTCGACGACGCCATGGGCTTGCGCCTGTTGCGCCGGGTGAAAGCCAATTCCGCCAAGGCCGGCCCAGGGCGCAGCATCAACCTGGTCGGCTACAGCGTCGAAAACCAGAACATCACCGCCATGGCCGGCATTTCCATGCTGCGCGCCGCCGACATCCGCAGCAGCCATGCCGGCACCACCTTCATGCTGCATGCCGATTTCAATGGCCAGCAGCATTCCTCCCCGGTGCGCACGCAGCTGGTTGGCCGCTTCAATGTCAGCAATGTGCTTGGTGTTGCTGCCACCCTGCTGTGCAAGGGCCTAGCATTTGCCACCGTCATCGACCTGCTCGAAGCATTGCGTGCGGTGCCTGGACGCATGCAGCAGCTCGGTGGCGAAGAAGCGCCGCTGGTGGTGATCGACTATGCCCACACGCCCGACGCAATTGAAAAAACCCTGACAGTGCTGCGCGACGTGGCCCGGCAGCGCAGCGGCCAATTGTGGTGCCTGTTTGGCTGCGGGGGCGAGCGCGATCCCGGCAAGCGCCCGCTGATGGCGATTGCGGCTTCGGCAGCCGACCATGTGGTGGTCACGAGCGACAACCCGCGCGGTGAAAATGCCAACGCCATCATCGAACAGATCGTCCAGGGCTTTGCCATTTCGAACCTGCATGCGCCCCATGGCGCCGGCCACGGCGACGTCATTCCGCAAGTCATCGAAGACCGCGCCGCCGCCATCCTGTGGGCGGTCAAGCATGCGGCGCGCAACGATGTCGTGCTGCTGGCTGGCAAAGGCCATGAAAGCACGCAGGAAATCCATGGCAAGAAGCGCCCATTCCTCGATGCCGACCATGCGCTTCTGGCCCTGTCGGCGCGCGCAACCATGGGGGCGGCCAAATGAAGTGGACCTTGACCGCACTGCAGGCCAGCTTGCGCAACGCCAGCATGACCGGCACCGCCGTCTTCGACGGCGTCTGCACCGGCAGCCGTGATGTCGTGGCGGGCAATCTGTTTGTCGCCTTGCGTGGCGAACGGTTCGACGGCCATGATTTCATCGCCGACGCAGTGGCGCGCGGCGCCGCTGCCGTGGTGGTGGAAAAACTGCCGGCCGGCTTGAACATTCCCGCCCTGATCGTGCCCGATACGCTGGCTGCGCTCGGCCAGATCGGTGCTGCCTGGCGCGCCCAGTTCGCCCTGCCGGTCATTGGTGTCACCGGCAGCAATGGCAAGACCACGGTCAAGGAAATGCTCGCTGCCATCCTGGAAGCCGAACATGGCGCCGGCAACTACCTGGCCACGCGCGGCAATTTCAATAACGAAATTGGCGTGCCCTTGACGGTGCTGCGCCTGGCCAGCGAACACCGTGGCGCAGTGGTCGAGCTGGGCATGAACCATCCCGGTGAAATCGCCCGCATCGCGGCCATTGCCCAGCCTACTGTTGCACTGGTCAACAATGCCCAGCGCGAACACCAGGAATTCATGGCCAGCGTCGAGGCCGTGGCGCGCGAAAACGGTGCAGTGCTCGCCGCGCTGCCCGACAACGGCATTGCCGTCTACCCCGCCGATGAACCATATACGGCACTCTGGCGAGCGCTGGCCAAGTCTTCAGGCCAGCGCAAGATCCTGACCTTCGGTTTGTCGCAGGATGCCAATGTGTGCTGCAGCTACCAGCCCAACGCCTATGGCAGCGACATGCTGGTGCGCGTTGGCGCCCATGAATTTGCGCTGTGCCTGTCGGCCCCCGGTGTACACAATGTGCGCAATGCGCTGGCGGCAATTGCCTGCGCACTGGCAATCGGCATTCACCGCAAGGCCATCGTGGCCGGCCTGGAAGGCTTCGCGCCGGTCAACGGCCGCCTGCAAAGAAAGACCGCACGCAATGGCGCAGTGGTCATCGATGACACGTACAATGCCAATCCCGATTCGGTACGCGCCGCCATCGATGTGCTCGCTCAATCGCCGGCGCCGCGCGTGCTGGTGCTGGGCGACATGGGTGAAGTCGGCACGGAAGGACGCAAGTTTCATGAAGAAATCGGCGCTTACGCAAGCGGGCGCGGCATCGATCATCTGCTGACGCTGGGTGAACTGGCGCAGGCTTCAAGCAATGCTTTCGGCGCGCGCGCGCGCCACCATCAGGATATCGCGGCACTCAACAACGCAACCCAAACGCTGGTCACGCCAAACACGACCGTGCTGGTCAAGGGCTCGCGCTTCATGAAAATGGAACGCGTGGTTGGTCATCTCGTTCTCGACCCGGCCGGCAACACCGAACACACTCAGGAGATTCACTAGCATGCTGCTTTGGCTGGCCCAATATTTTCAAGAGGATCTGGGGCCCTTGCGCGTCTTCAATTTCATCACGTTTCGCGCCGTGTTCGCCACCTTGACGGCGCTGGCCATCGGCTTGATTGCCGGTCCCGGCGTCATCCGCATGCTCGCGCGCATGAAGGTCGGCCAGGCTGTGCGCACCGACGGTCCGCAAACCCATCTGGTAAAAACCGGCACGCCAACCATGGGTGGCGTGCTGGTGCTGATTGCCATCGGTGTCTCGACGCTTTTGTGGTGTGATCTGTCGAACCGTTTTATCTGGCCGGTGCTGGTGGTGACGCTTGGTTTTGGCGCCATCGGCTGGGTCGATGACTACCGCAAGGTGGTCTACAAGAACCCGAAGGGCATGGCTTCGAAGGAAAAATATTTCTGGCAGTCGCTGATCGGCCTGGTGGCTGCGTTCTACCTGGCGTTTTCCGTCTCGGGCCAGACCAATGCCAAGGTGCTGGAATTGTTCATGGCCTGGGTGCGTTCCGGATTTTCGATGGACTTGCCACCGAAGGCCGATTTCATCGTGCCATTTTTCAAGACCATCACCTATCCGCTTGGTGTCTGGGGTTTCATCGCGCTGACCTATTTCGTCATCGTCGGCACCAGCAATGCGGTCAACCTCACCGATGGCCTCGATGGCCTGGCCATCATGCCCACCGTGATGATCGGCACCGCACTGGGTCTGTTTGCCTACCTGACCGGCAGCGTCACCTATGCACGCTACCTGTTCATTCCGCACATTCCCGGCGCCGGTGAACTGATCATCTTCTGCGGTGCCATGACCGGCGCCGGCCTGGCCTTTTTGTGGTTCAACGCCCATCCGGCGCAGGTTTTCATGGGGGACGTGGGCGCCCTGGCGCTGGGCGGCGCGCTGGGCACCATTGCCGTCATCGTGCGCCAGGAAATCGTGCTGTTCATCATGGGCGGCGTATTCGTTGCCGAGACCATTTCGGTAATCGTCCAGGTGGGTTATTTCAAGTATTCGAAAATGCGCTTTGGCACCGGACGCCGTGTGCTGCTGATGGCGCCACTGCATCATCACTATGAACAAAAGGGCTGGAAAGAAACCCAGGTCGTGGTGCGTTTCTGGATCATCACCATGATGCTGGTGCTGTTCGGTTTGTCCACCTTGAAACTGCGTTGAGTCGGCACTCATGAATTATTCCGGCAAACAGGCATTGGTATTGGGACTCGGCGAGTCAGGCCTGGCCATGGCGCGCTGGCTGGCGCGCTGTGGCGCGGCCGTGCGCGTGGCGGACACGCGCAGCGCGCCCGAACGCCTGGAACAATTGCTGGCAACCGTACCGCAGGCGCAATTCATCGCCGGTCCATTCGACTCCAGCCTGCTGGCCGGTGTCGATATCGTGGCTGTCAGTCCCGGCCTGGCGCCGACGCGCGAACTGCTGCAGATCGAAGCGGCTGCCTTGCAGGACCGGCTCAACCTGTGGAGCGAAATCGAACTGTTTGCGCAGGCGCTGGCGGCGTTGCGCCAACCAGCCGCCTCAGCTGCTGATGCTGTCGATGGAGCTGGCGAACTTGAATCCAGCCAGCCTGCGGCCCATGGCGAGGATACTGCAAACGATGTGGTTTCCGAGGCTGGTGCCAGTGTCAATGCCGAAGCTGCCAGCGCGGTTGCCATCGATGTCGACGCTGAAATTCCGGCAGGCGCTGCTGGCGAAGTTCGCACCGGCGGTGCTGCTGACTTTGCCACCGACGTTGTCACTGACGTTGTCACTGACGTTGTCACTGGCGCCGGCGCCGAAGCGGCCGCCGGCAGGTCCGTTGATCAAGCGGCCGAAGAATCGGCTGTCGAAGACAGCAGCGGCGGTGCGCACGGTGCTGATCAAGCCAGCCATGCGCTTGACATTGCAGTGGCAGGCGAAACCGCTGTGCCCGCCCTGATCGAAACCGCTTCGCCAAAGGCCGATCCGGGCTACGCGCCAAAGGTCATCGCCATTACCGGCACCAATGGCAAGACCACCGTCACCAGCCTCGTTGGCCTGCTGTGCCAGCGCGCCGGCCTGTCGGTCAAGGTGGCCGGCAACATTAGCCCGGCGGCACTCGATGTGCTGCGTGAAGCGCTGGAGACCAATACCTTGCCGGATGTCTGGGTACTGGAATTGTCGAGCTTCCAGCTGCACACGACCTACAGCCTGGGCGCCGATGCAGCCACGGTCCTCAACATCACGCAAGACCATCTCGACTGGCATGGCGACATGAAGGCCTATGTTGCAGACAAGGCGCGCATCTTTGCCGCCGATACCGTGCGCCTGCTCAACCGCGACGATGCGCTGACCATGGCCATGGCCGGGCAGCCAAACCTGAGCCTGAGTTTTGGCTTCGATGAACCGTCGCGCGCCGGCCACCTGGGCCTGTTGCGTGAAAACGGCATGGACTGGCTGGCCATTGCGGTCGCAGCCGAAGAAGGCGAGAAAAAACGCCGCAAGCGCGGCGCGCCGGAAGAAATCGTACCGGTGACCATGACCCGTTTGATGCCTGCCGATGCGCTGAAAATCCGCGGCCGCCACAATGCCGCCAATGCACTGGCCGCCCTCGGCCTGTGCCGCGCCATCGGTTTGCCGCTGGCGCCCTTGCTGCACGGCTTGCGCGACTACCGTGGCGAACCGCACCGCGTCGAACTGGTGGCAACCATCCAGGACGTCGGCTATTACGACGACAGCAAGGGTACCAATGTCGGCGCCACCGTCGCGGCTGTCAGCGGCCTGGGTGCCGAGCTGGCCCATGGCGCCGGCCGGTTGCTGCTCATCGCCGGTGGCGTCGGCAAGGAGCAGGACTTCGGTCCCCTGGCCGCGCCCGTGGCCCGCCATGTCCGCTGTGTTTTCCTGATCGGCCGCGATGCGCCGCTGCTGCGCGCGGCTCTCTCGCAGACCGGCGTGGAAATGATCGACTGCAGCAGCCTCGAACAGGCCGTCGAAAGCGCTGCGCAACATGCCATCGCCGGAGACGCAGTGCTGCTCTCGCCGGCATGCGCGAGCTTCGACATGTTCCGCGATTATGGCCACCGTGCCGAAGTCTTTGTCGATAGCGTGCGCGAACTGGCCCTGGCCAGCGGCGAGGTGATGGCATGAGGAACCTGCAATGAAACTGCCAATGAAAATCACCCTGCCCACCATGGCTTCGCTGCCTGGCCTGCTGGCCAGCATCCTGCCAGGCGCCGCTCCCGCGCCGGCACTGAACCAGCGTTCGAAAATGATGGAATACGACCAGCCGCTGGTCTGGGTGATCCTGCTGCTGATGCTGTTCGGCATGGTGATGGTGTACTCGGCCTCGATCTCGCTGCCCGACTCGCCCAAGTATGCGTCCTACAGCAATTTCCATTTCCTCGCCCGCCAGGCGCTGTTCGTGGTGGTATCGGTGATTGCCGGCATGCTGACGTTTCGCGTGAAGGTGGAAACCTGGCAGAAAATGGCGCCCTACCTGTTTGTCGCCACCATGATCCTGCTCATGCTGGTGCTGGTGCCCGGCATCGGCAAAGGCGTCAACGGTGCGCGCCGCTGGGTGTCGTTCAAGATCTTCAATGTCCAGCCCTCGGAATTGATGAAGCTGTTCATCGTGCTGTACGCCGCCGATTACACGGTGCGCAAGCAGCAGTTCATGCACAAGCTGACCAAGGGTTTCGTGCCGATGACGGTGGCCGTCGGCGTGGTCGGCTTGCTGCTCTTGCTCGAACCTGATCTTGGCGCCTTTGGCGTCATCGTCTGCATCGCCATGGGCATCCTGTTCCTGGGCGGGATCAACGGCATCTGGTTTGGCGGCATCGGCGCCACGCTGGTGGCCATCTTCAGCCTGGTGATCATGCTTTCCCCATGGCGGCGCGAGCGCATCTTCGCCTATCTCAATCCCTGGGTGGAAGAAAATGCGCTGGGCAAGGCTTACCAGCTCTCCCATTCGCTGATCGCCTTTGGCCGTGGCGAAATCTTTGGCGTCGGTCTTGGCGGCAGCGTGGAAAAACTGCACTACCTGCCCGAAGCCCATACCGATTTCCTGCTTGCCGTGATCGGTGAAGAACTCGGCTTTGTCGGCGTGCTGGTGGTGGTGCTGATGTTTTACTGGATCATCAAGCGTTCATTTGAAATCGGCCGCCAGGCCATTGCCATGGACCAGACCTTTGCCGGCCTGACGGCCAAGGGCATCGGCATCTGGATCGGCGTGCAAACCTTCGTCAACATGGGTGTCAACCTGGGACTGCTGCCGACCAAGGGTTTGACCTTGCCCTTGATGAGTTACGGCGGCTCGGGCGTGCTGATCAACTGCATCGGCCTGGCGATCCTGCTGCGCATCGATTATGAAAACCGCCTGCTCATGCGCGGAGGCCGCATATGAGCACGATCATGAGTTCGCCCATGGCAGGCAGCGGCGCCGGCAAACGCCTGATGGTGATGGCAGCCGGCACCGGAGGCCATATCTATCCTGGCCTGGCCATTGCGGCCACCATGCAGGCGCGCGGCTGGACCGTTTCGTGGCTGGGCACGTCACGTGGCATGGAGCGCGAGCTGGTGCCGCGCCATGGCATCGAACTCGACAGCCTCGATTTCACCGGCATGCGCGGCAAGGGCTTGCGCCATACATTGGGCGGTGCATTCCGCCTGACATTCAGTTTTGCCCGCTGCCTGGCCATCATGGCGCGCCGCAAACCCGATATCGTGCTGGGCATGGGCGGTTATGTCACGGTGCCCGGTGGCTTGATGGCGCGCCTGCGCGGCATTCCTCTGGTGCTGGTCAATGCCGACGCCGCGCTGCTGCTGTCGAACAAGACCCTGATTCCGCTGGCGCGCCGCGTGCTGTTCGGTTTTCCCGCCGAGTTTGGCGCCGCCGCCGGCAAGGCCACCGTGACCGGCAATCCGGTGCGCGCCGGGATCATGGCCTTGCCATTGCCGGCGCCGCGCTACGGCCAGCACAGCGGTGCCTTGCGTTTGCTGGTCATCGGCGGCAGCCTCGGCGCCAAGGTCTTGAACGATACCTTGCCTGCGGCGTTGGCCCTGATGGCGCCGGCCCAGCGGCCGGTGGTCGTGCACCAATCGGGCAAGCAGCATATCGACGCCTTGCGCAGCGCTTATCAGGAAGCCGGCGTGCAAGCCGAACTGGTGGACTTCATCGATGACATGGCCAGCCGCTACGAACAGGCCGATCTGGTGCTGTGCCGGGCCGGTGCGATCACGGTGTCGGAATTGACTGCTGCCGGCATTGCCAGCGTGCTGGTGCCGCTGGTGGCGTCGACCACGTCGCACCAGCGCGACAATGCCAGATGGATGGCGGCCCAGGGCGCCGCAGTGCATTTGCCGCAAACCGAAATGACGGCCCAGGGCTTGGCCACTCTGCTGGCCGGGATGACGCGCGAGCGCTGCCTGGCAATGGCCGAAGCAGCTTACAGCCAGGGCCGGCGCGATGCCAACAGCGCCATTGCCGGCATTCTTGAGCAATTGGCCAGACCGGGGCGCGGGCAGCGCGGCAGTGAAGCCATTGGCAGTGGCAACGGTGCAGCTGGGGGAGCCGTCGTTGGTTCGACAAACAGCGCAGCAAATAACCAGGCGAGTCGTGCAGCCAGCACCGCAGCAAAAAAAGATTCAAGAAAAACAGCACATGAAGCATAAAGTCAAAAACATTCACTTCGTCGGCATTGGCGGCAGCGGCATGAGCGGCATTGCCGAAGTGCTGCTCAACCTCGGTTACGGCGTCTCGGGCTCCGACCTGGGCAGCAATGCGGCAACCGAAAGGCTGCAGAAGCTCGGTGCGCGCATCGCCCGTGGCCATGCGCCGGAGAACATCGCCAATGCCGATGCCATCGTTACTTCGACGGCCGTCAAGCCGGACAACCCGGAAGTCGTCGCCGCGCGCAGCAAGCGTGTGCCAATCGTGCCGCGCGCCATGATGCTGGCTGAACTGATGCGCCTGAAGAGCGGTATCGCCATTGCCGGCACCCATGGCAAGACCACCACCACCAGCCTGGCGGCCAGCGTGCTGGCGCAGGGCGGCTTCGATCCAACCTTTGTCATTGGCGGGCGCCTGAACAGCGCCGGCGCCAACGCCAAGCTGGGCGCCGGCGACTTCATCGTCGCCGAAGCCGACGAATCGGATGCCTCGTTCCTGAACCTGTCGCCGGTCATCGAAGTCATCACCAACATCGATGCCGATCATATGGAAACCTATGATCACAGCTTCGCCAAGCTCAAGCAGGCCTTCATCGAGTTCACCAACCGCCTGCCGTTCTATGGCGTGGCAATCCTGTGCATCGACGACGCCAATGTGCGCGAGATCATGCCCTTTATTTCCAAGCCGGTACTGACCTACGGTTTTCATGCCGATGCGCAGATCCGCGCCGTCGATGCCCGCGCCCTCGACGGTCACATGCAGTTCACCGTGATCCAGGACGGCTACAGCGACATGACGGTGAGCCTGAACCAGCCCGGCATGCACAATGTGCAAAATGCCTGCGCAGCCATTGCCATTGCGCGCGAAGTCGGCGTCGATGACAGCGCCACGCAAAAGGCCCTGACCGATTTCAACGGCGTAGGCCGGCGCTTTACGCGGTATGGCGAAATCCCTTTGCCGGCACTGGCCGATGCCGAAGGCCGCAACGGCGGCAGCTTTGCCCTGGTCGATGACTATGGCCACCATCCGGTGGAAACCGCCGCTACGCTGGCTGCGGCCCGTGGCGCCTATCCGGGCCGGCGTCTGGTGCTGGCATTCCAGCCGCACCGCTACACCCGCACGCGCGACCTGTTCGAAGATTTCGTCAAGGTGCTCTCGACCACCGACGTGCTGGTTCTGGCCGAAGTCTATGCCGCCGGCGAACAGCCCATCGTGGCGGCCGACGGCCGCTCGCTAGCCCATGCGCTGCGCGTCATCGGCCGCGTGCAGCCGGTATTTGTCGAAGACATGGCAGAAATGCCGGCCACGATTCTGAACCTGGTGCGCGATGGCGATGTGGTCATCACCATGGGCGCCGGTTCCATCAGTGCCGTGCCTGCCTTGCTGTCGGAGCAAAAATGAAAATGGAAAACAATTTCGATCCCATCCAGTTCGGCCGCGTCGGCGTGCTTTTCGGCGGCCGTTCGGCCGAGCGCGACATTTCCCTGATGTCCGGCAACGGCGTGCTGGAAGCATTGCGCAGCAAGGGTGTGGACGCCCATGGTTTCGACACCGCGCAGCGTTCGCTGGCCGAACTGGCGGCAGAAAAATTCGACCGCGTGTTCATCGCCCTGCATGGCCGCTTCGGTGAAGATGGCACGCTGCAGGGCGCGCTCGAACAGTTGGGCATTCCCTACACCGGTTCCGGCGTCATGGCCTCGAGCATCGGCATGGACAAGATCATGTGCAAACGCATCTGGATCAGCCATGGCTTGCCGACCCCGCAGTTCCTGCAGCTCGATGCGCTGGCAACCAGTGCCGAACAGCTGCGCCAGGTGGCCAGCCAGATCGGCCTGCCGCTGATGCTCAAGGCGCCGCACGAAGGCTCGACCATCGGCATCAGCAAGGTTGTCGATGTCGCCGGCATCGATGCCGCGTTTGCCGATTGCGCAAAATATGACGATGTGGTGCTGGCCGAGGAATTCATCAGCGGGCGCGAAATCACGGTGCCGGTCATGGGGCGGGGACGTTCTGCCTTTGCCTTGCCAATTGTCGAGATCTGCGCCCCGCAAGGCAATTACGATTATCAAAACAAGTACTTCACCGACGACACCAAATATCTGTGCCCGGCGCCGCTCGATGAAGCGCTGACACAAAAGATCCAGGCCTTGGCGGTGGCAGCCTACAACGCCATTGGCTGCGCCGGCTGGGCGCGCGTGGACTTCATGCTGCGCGCACCGGGCAATGAACCGACTCTGCTGGAGATCAATACCTCGCCGGGCATGACCGGCCACTCGCTGGTGCCGATGTCGGCCAAGGCGGCAGGACAGAGTTATGAAGATTTGTGCGTGGCGATCCTGGCCACCACCGCGCTGGAATTGAACGATACCGCCTTTGCCGTGCCGGGCAAGGATGGGGTTACGACATCTGGCAGTGCTGCTGCCGTACCCGTAATTAAAGATTAATGAAAAAAGACAGATAACCATGTGGCATGACGTAAAAACCCTCAACGCAAGCGCCAATGGCCTGGTCGGCCTGGTGCTGCTTGCCGTTCTGGCGTCAGGCGTGTGGTGGGTGGTGCAGCGGCCGGTGTTTACGCTGAAGGAAATCCGCATCGAGGGGACGGCGGCGGCGCCGGTGCGCTACGTCAGCGCCTCGACCATACGGGCCACGGCACTGCCTCGCATCAACGGCAATTTTTTCACCGCCAACCTCGACGCCGTGCGCAGCGCCTTCGAAGCCGTGCCCTGGGTGCGGCGTGCGTCGGTGCGGCGCGAGTGGCCGGACAAGCTGGTGGTGGCGGTGGAGGAATTCAAGCCGCTGGGCACCTGGGGCGAAGACGGCAAACTGATTTCGGTCCAGGGCGATATTTTTACTGCCAATCTGGCCGAAGCAGAGGAAGATGGCGCCTTGCCCGAATTCGATGGCCCGGCCGGCAGCGAACGCGAAGTCATTGCCCGCTACGCCGACATGCGCACCTGGCTGGCGCCGGTGGAACTGGTGCCGCAGGCAGTGCAGCTGTCCTCGCGGTATGCGTGGTCGGTGAAGATGAACAATGGCATGGTGGTGGAATTGGGCCGCGAACAGACCAGGGAAACGCTCAAGGCGAGGGTCGAACGGCTGGCAGGGGTGTATCCCCAGCTGGCGGCGCGGTTGCAAGACCGGATAGAAACAGTGGATATGCGCTATCCAAACGGGTTGGCCTTGAAAGCGGCTGGCCTGAACGTTGGTTCAGAACTTAAAAAAAGCAAGCGAAACTAAATGACTAAAGATGCGAAAAACCTGATTGTCGGCCTCGACATCGGTACTTCCAAAGTGGTGGCAGTGGTTGCCGAAGTCATGCCCAATGGCCGGCATGAAGTCATTGGCCTGGGCCAGCATGAGTCGAAAGGATTGAAGAAGGGCGTGGTGGTCAACATCGAAGCCACGGTCGAGTCGATCCAGCGCGCACTCGAGGAAGCCGAGCTGATGGCCGACTGCAAGATCAGGAATGTGTATACCGGCATTGCCGGCAGCCATATCCGCAGCTTCAATTCCAGCGGCATGG
>JBPBPY010000121.1:0-22073 GCA_050954505.1 Janthinobacterium lividum | reverse complement strand
TAATCCGCAGGTCCCTGGTTCGAGTCCAGGTCGGGGAGCCAAGAATACATAGTTGTACAGAAAGGCTTTCTTTGGAAAGCCTTTTTTCATTTCCGCTTCATGCGCTGCGTTTTCAAAAAGCTTGGCAACGCAGGACTCACCATGCACCATACACCATGCGCTTGATGCCCCCAAGTTCGATCAACTTCCAGCGTCGGCCTTGCTACCGAGCGACGCGTTCCGTGCCGACTCCCCGTCACACCAATACTGATTCGTTTGCACCCTGCCCTCCAACGTTGCAAGGCATTGACGCAATGGCAATCACTCTCCGTTTTTCCCTATATCTTCCAGCATTAACCCACAAAATTCGTTGCAAATAAGTCGTTTCCGGCATTTCTGAGTAGCAATTCTTTTTGATCATGCTACGATTCATGCATACGAGCAACTTGTGTATGGTGCGATAAAAATCAGGACGTGACTGACACAGTAGTTGCCAGAACAATATTGCCGTCACCGTCGCAAGATCCAACATGAATGCCATCTACCGCCTAATCTGGAGCAAGGTCGCCAACGCCTGGATCGCCGTGGCGGAATGCTCCCGCACGGATTCCAAAGGTTCGCGCGCGGGTGTTGCCAGTCTGTCGGTCGCCCTGTCGATAACTGCCCTGTCGATGACTGCGGCCCAGGCCGCGCCGGCAGGCGGCGTCGTGGTGGCTGGCAGCGCTGCAATTGCCGTATCGGACAACGTCACCACGGTCAACCAGACCAGCAGGAACGTCTCGCTGAACTGGACCGGTTTCAACGTCGGCAGCAGCGAGACCGTCAACTTCATCCAGCCATCGGCAACTGCGCTGGCGATCAATCGCATTACCGGGGGCGCCAGCCAGATCCTCGGCAAGGTCAATGCCAACGGTCAGCTGTACCTGATCAACCCGAGCGGCATCCTGTTCGGCCAATCGGCCCAGGTCAATGCCGGTGGCCTGGTGGCCTCATCGCTCGATCTGGCTGGCGAAGGGGAAGGCAGCTCGCACATCTTTTCCGGACCGGGACGCGGCAGCATCATCAATCAAGGCACCCTGCATGCCGCCAATGGCGGCTATGTCGGTCTGCTTGGCAATCAGGTCAGCAATCAGGGCGTGATCGCGGCCCACATGGGCACGGTGGCGCTGGCCGGCGGCAGTGCCATCACGCTCAGCTTCAGCGAGGGCAGCCTGGTCAAGGTCCAGGTCGATAAAAGCGCATTCGAGGCCTTGGTGGAGAACAAGGGCATCGTGGTGGCCGACGGTGGTCTGGTACTGCTGTCTGCCGGCGCCCGAGAAAGCCTGCTGGACAATCTCGTCAACAACAGCGGCGTGATCGAAGCGCGCGGCGTGGAAAACCGCAATGGCAAGATCGTGCTGTCATCGGCTGGTGCCAAGGGCAAGACCAGCGTCAGCGGCACACTCGATGTCTCATCCGCAGCCGGCGCCGGCGGCACGATCGCCGTCGGTGGCACGGCCATCGAACTGACCGGCGCCACGCTCGATGCCAGCGGCAGCACGGGCGGTGGCAGCATCACGGTAGGTGGCGGCTTCCAGGGCCTGGCCGTGGATGGCAGCACGACATCCGAGACAGTCAGTGCCGATGGCGGCAGTGTGCTGCGCGCCAGCGCAGCCAACAGCGGTGATGGTGGCCAGGTGGTGGTCTGGTCGAATCGCAGCACCCGCTTCGACGGCAACATCGATGGCCAGGCACTGGGCAGCAGCGGCAATGGCGGCAGCGCCGAAGTGTCCTCGGCCGGCGTGCTCGACTATCGCGGCTTGACCAGGCTGCTGTCCAACACCGGCGTGACCGGCAGCCTGCTGCTGGACCCGTACGATCTGACGATTTCGGGTGCTGCCTCGAGCAATGTATCGGGCAGCAGTGCCAGCGGCAACAGTTCGATCCTCAGTTCGACCACGCTGGAAAGCAATCTTGCTGGCGCCAGCGTCACCGTCTCGACTGGCTCGTCGGGCGCGCAAAGCGGCAACATCACGGTTGCCGACCGGGTTCAGTGGGGTGCCAACACCACCTTGACACTCAGTGCTGCCGGCGCCATTGCGATCAATGCACCGGTGGTCAACGGCGGTGGCGGCCTGACGCTCAATGCCGGCAGCGGGCAAACCATCAGCGCCAGCGGCAACATCTATGTCGGGCAGTTCACGCTAAGCCAAGGCAACTGGATCCAGAACACCGCTATCCTGCCGCCCTTCTTCGCCGGCAGCTTCACGGTCGGCAGCAATGCCTCGTTCCTGCGCGCCATCGGCGGCACCGGCACCTTGGGCACGCCGTGGCTGCTCACCGACATCTACGGTGTGCAGGGCATGGGCACCTCCAGCGCTTACCTGGCAGGCAATTACGCGCTGGCTGGCAATATCGACGCCAGTTCCACCAGCAACTGGAATGGCGGCTCGGGGTTTACTTCGATCGGTCCGCTTGGAACGCCATTTACCGGCACGCTTTCGGGCCACAACTACGGCATCGTCAACCTGACCATCAATCAGCCCAACACGACCACTGGAATCGGACTGTTCGCCACCATCAACAACGCCACGATCTCGGACCTGTCACTGCTCAATGCCGGCATCGTCAGCGGTTCGAACGGCACTGCCATCCTGGTGGGCAAGGCAAGCGGTACCAGCACGCTGTCGGGCATCACCACCACCGGCACTGTTGCCGCCACCGATGTGGTCGGCGTCGACAATATTGGCGGTGTGGTGGGCCAGCTCAACGATACGGCATCGATCATCAACAGTTCGTCGGCCGCCAATGTCAGTGGTTACCATTACAACGTCGGCGGCCTGGTGGGGGCAGCGGACGCCGTTGGCACCGTGGTGCGCAACAGCTCTGCAAACGGCACCGTAACAGGGTTCCAGCGCATCGGCGGCCTGGTCGGACACAATCAGGGCAGCGTCTCCGACGCCTACGCCACCGGTGCGGTAACCGGTCAATCGGGCGGCTATGATGTTGGCGGCCTGGTTGGCTTGAACAACTATAACGCCACTGTCACCCGCTCATACGCAACTGGAGCGGTCAGCGGAACCAACAGTGTCGGCAGCCTGGTGGGCGGCACTTTTTCCACCGTCAGCAATTCGTACTGGAATACCGACACGTCCGGCCTGTCGACGGGCGTGGGCTTCAACGGCGGCACCGTCAGCAACGTCACCGGTGTCAACAGTGCGACGCTGCAGACGCAAGGCAGCCTGTCCTACCTGGACTTCACCAACACCTGGTACCTGACGTCCGGGTACAACCCGACACTGCGTTCCGGCACCACCATCCTGGGCAGCAGTGGCGGCAACCTGCATGTATCGACCGGCGCCAACTCGGCGACGGTCATCAACACGACCTCGCTGCAAAACCTGCTCGGCGTGGCCAATGTCCTGATCGCCACGCCGAATGGCACCCTGGACGTCGACAATGCGGTGACCTGGTCGAGTGGCAAGCAGTTCGACTTGGCTTCCAGTGGCAAGCTGGAGGTCAATTCCGGGGCCAACCTGGCCGGCAACGGTGCCGGCAGTGGCCTGCAACTGTTTTCCTTTTCGAACCAGGTCACTACCTACATCGCCAATCTGTCGGTCAACAACGGCCAACTAGGATTGTTCGCGCCGAGGGCCACGAATCTGGACGGCATCCAGTTGACGGGGTCGACACTCAGTGTAGGCAGCGGTACCGGCTCCCTGATTGGCGGCACGGACAACTACAGCGCCATTACTTTTTTCGGCAATAACGCATTGACTGCCAGCGCCGCGGGTTCATTCACACTCAACGGCAATGCAACCGCCCATGGGCGCGGAATACTCCTGTTGCCCGGCGCCAGTCTGACGACCAGCGGCAACGTCACCCTGAACGGCATCAGCGGCGGTTTTGTCGGCTTGGCGTTGGGCTGCGGCTATTGCGGCGGCCCGATAGGTACCCTCACCAATAGCGCGGGCCATCTGACACTCAACGGCACCTCGTATGCCGCCCCCGACACCGGCGCCGGCATCGATCTCTACGGTGAAACCATTACCAATGCCAGCACAGGCAACCTGACCCTGAACGCGTTTGCCACATTTTCCACCGGCGTGTATGCCAGCGAGAATGCGCTGATAATGAACAACAATGCTGGCGGTGTGCTGGCATTGAATTTGACTTCGGTAACCGGCAACGGCCTTTCCATGACCGATGGCGTTGCCATCACGAGTTCCGGCAATGCCAGCATCACCGCCCGAACCACGCTGGCCAGTTCCGTCTCGACGGGATGGTATGACCTGGGCAGCCATGTCGTGACCAATAACAGCGGCAACCTGACCCTGACCGCTGGTGGCGCGACGACGGCACCCAACGGATTTTATTCCAGCGGCGACCTCACGCTGACCAACAATGGCACCGGGACACTGTCGCTCACCGGCCTGTCGACCTTGGCCAACGGCATCACCGTCGCCGGCGCCTCGACCGTGACCACGTCGGGCGCGGGCGTGGTCAATCTGACGGGCGCAGGCGGTGGGTCTGGCCAGGACATTTCAATTACCGCCAGCGGCGCCATTTCACTGGGCACCGGAACCATCACGGGCAGCAATGGCAAGGGCATCAGCATCACCTCCACTGGTGGCAATATCAGCCTCACCAATGACACCATCACGACCAGCAATGGTGCCTTGTCGATCACCGCCAACAACGCGGGGGCAACCACCGGTGTGACCTTGAGCGGTGACACCATCAATGTCGGCACCGGCACCGGTGTCATCGCCGCTAACACAACCTCGACCGTGGGCGTGTTTTTCAACATTACGAACTCACTGAGTTCGAACGGCACCGGATCGCTGTCGATCACCGGCATATCGAATGGCAACCGCGGTGTTTTTTTCAATCCCGGCATCACATTGACGACGGCTGGAACGACCAACATCACGGGCAACAGTACCAACTATGCCGGTCTGTCATTTTGCGCCAGCATATGCACCACCTCGGTCACCAATAACAGTGGCAACCTCACGATCAGCGGAACGACCACCAATGCGGCGGCCGGCGTGGCAACCGGGGTGGACCTGTACGGCCAGACTTTCATCAATGCCGGCAATGGCAACTTCACGGTTGTCGGCAACAGCAACTATTCCGATGCGGTGTATGTCGCCGGCCCCACCGACCTGCGCAACATGGGAACCGGCAGCTTTTCCATCAGTGGTTTTTCGGGCGTTGCCCACGGCTTCATCCTCGGCAGTGCCTCGACCCTGGTCACGCTCGGCAATATCAGCCTGAGCGGCAAGTCCACCTCTGCCTCGTCGACATCGAACTCCTTTTTTTCATCGGGATCGCACACCGTCACCAGCAATGGCGGCAATCTGAACCTGTCCGGCGGCGATGCCACCACCATGGGCAACGGATTCAATGCCAATGGCAGCCTGTCGCTGGTCAACAATGGCACCGGCACGATCAACATCAATGGCAGTTCGGCGGCCAGCAACGGCATCAACATCACCGGTGCTGCCGTGGTGTCGACCTCCGGCACAGGTCTTGCCAACTTCAGCGGTGCGGGCGCCGGCTCGGGCAGTGATATCTGGATTGCCACCAGTGGCGCCATCACGCTGGGCGGCGGCACAGTCACCGGCAGCAATGGCAAAGGCGTCGTCCTTACTTCGAGCGCTGGCGCCATCAGCATCAGCAATGAGTCGATCACCTCCAACAACGGCACATTGACGATCACCGCAAGCAATGCCGGTACCGATACCGGCGTGAAGCTGGTGAACGACACGCTCGACGCCGGCAGTGGTGGACTCCTCATTTCCGGTGCCACCAGCAGCGCAAGCCAGTTCGGCATCAATGTCGCCGGCAATCTGTTGGTAAAAGCGACTGGCAGCGGCTACACCTGGCTGGCTGGCGCCAACAGTGCGTCCACCGGCATTGCCGTCAACGTCGCCGCCGGCCAGGTCATGACCACGCTGGGCAATACCAAACTCAGCGACCAGCTCAATTCCGCTGGCGCCACGGCGGTCAACATCGCCGGCACGGTAATCGATAGCGGCGGCGACCTGACGATCACGCCGTGGACGGCGAACAATCTGGTGGTCGCCGCCGGCGGCGTGCTGACCTCGACCGGCAGCGGCAGTTTGTTCATCACGTCCAAGAGCACCGGCCAGTTCAGCAACGCCGGCACGGTTTCGCAAGGAACAGGCGGCTCCGGTTCGATCACCATCAGCGGTGTCGATGGCACCCAGACCAATGCCGGCACGATTTCCGGTGGTGCAAGCGCCGGCGCCATCTCGCTCTCCACCTCGGGCGCTGGCGCGATTGCCGATGCAGGCGGCACCATCAACCAGGCGGGCTCCGGCGCAATCAGCCTGCAGGCAACAGGCAGCGGCACGGTATCGGTTGACACCATCAACTACAGCAATGCCGCAGCCAGCACGCTGACAGTCAGCGGCAGCGGCGCGGTGGCCATCAGCCGCACCATCACTTCGACCGGTGGCGCTCTGGGTGTCAGCATCAGCGGTGGCATGGTGACGCTGGGTCCGTCGATCTCCACCAGCAAAGGCAATATCTCTGTCAGCGGCCCTGCCCTGCTGGGTACGAATGCCACGCTTGCGGCCGGCACCGGTCAGATCGGATTTGCCTCCACCATCAACGGCAGCAGCAACCTGACTGCCACTGCGGCCACCATCAACCTGGCCCAGGCAGTCGGCGCGACCACCGCACTGGGCGCGGTGTCACTGACTGCCGCCAACAGCATGACACTGCCTTCGGTGAGTGCGGCATCCTTGCTGGCGCGCTCGACCAGTGCGGCAGCCGACATCACGCTAGGCGTCGGCACGGTGTTGTCGGTGTCCGGCAGCGGTAACGCGGCAACGCTTTCGGCAGGGCGCAATTTCATCAACAATTCGGGCGCTGGCGCCATCGTCATGACCGGTGGCGGACGCTGGCTGATTTATTCCACGTCACCCGCAGCCGATACCTTCAACAACCTCGACAGCGCCAACGCAGCCATCTGGGCCACATCCTACAGTGGGACCACGCCAGGCTTTTCGCAAACGGGCAACCGCTATGTGTTTGCCTATCAGCCGACGCTTACATTCAGCTCCAGCAACTTGAGCAAAACCTATGGCAGCGACGCCACCACCGCAGTCGCCTCGGCCTACACCGTCAGCGGTATGCAGGCAGGTGTCAGCGGCGCATTCCTGGCCGATACCAATGCCACCGTGTATTCCGGTACACCGACAGCGGTGTCGAGCGGCTCGGCGGCCAGCGCCAGCGTGGCCGGCGGACCATACGCCATCAACCTGAGCGCCAACAATCTCACCAGCCTGGACAATTATGCACTGGCATTCCAATCCACCGGACTGCTGACGGTCAATCCGGCGGCACTGACGGTAACGGCCATCAATGACGCCAAGACCTATAACGGCCTGGCGTATTCGGGCGGCGCCGGCGTGTCCTACAGCGGCTTCGTCAATGGCCAGACCGCGTCACTCGTCAGCGGCACGCCAACGTATTCCGGCACGGCGCAGAATGCGGTCAATGCGGGCAGTTACACCCTCATTGCGTCGGGCCTCAGTGCGCCCAATTATGCAATCAGCTATGTGCCAGGGACACTGACCATAGGCCAGGCGGCATTGACGGCGCGGGCCAACAACGATGCTAAGACCTACAACGGTCTGGCTTATACGGGCGGCGCCGGCGTCTCGTACACGGGCTTCGTCAACGGCGAAACTTCTGCGGTCGTCAGCGGGACACCGACATATACCGGCTCTTCTCAAAATGCCGTCAACGCCGGAAGCTACACGATCAATGCCTCCGGTCTGAGCGCGGGCAACTATGCCATCAGCTATGTTGCCGGGACATTGACCGTCAGCCAGGCTGCGCTGATGGCGACTGCCAATAATGATGCCAAGACCTACAACGGCTTGGCCTACACTGGTGGAGCCGGTGTCTCGTACAGTGGTTTCGTCAACGGTGAGACTTCTGCCGTGGTAAATGGCACACCGACGTATAGCGGCTCTTCGCAAAATGCCGTCAACGCCGGCAGTTACGGGATCAGTGCTTCGGGGCTGAGCGCGAGCAATTATGCCATCAGCTATGTTCCCGGAACATTGACCGTCAGCCAGGCTGCGCTGACGGCGACTGCCAACAACGATGCCAAGACCTACAACGGACTGGCTTATACCGGCGGCGCTGGCGTTTCGTACGCAGGCTTTGTCAACGGTGAAACCTCATCTGTCGTCAGTGGTATGCCGACCTACACTGGTTCGTCGCAGAACGCCGTCAACGCAGGCAATTACACGATCAACGCGTCTGGTTTGAGCGCCGGCAATTACGCCATCAGCTACGTTCCTGGCACACTAACCGTCAGCCAAGCTGCTCTGACGGCAACCGCCAACAATGTTGTCAAGACTTACAACGGCTTGGCTTACACGGGTGGTGCCGGTGTCTCCTATACGGGATTCGTCAACGGCGAAACAGCTTCAGTGGTAGGCGGTACGCCGACTTATACCGGTTCATCGCAGAACGCCGTCAACGCAGGAAGCTACACGATCAATGCCTCCGGTGTGAGCGCGGGCAACTATGCCATCAGCTATGTTGCTGGGACATTGACCGTCAGCCAGGCTGCGCTGACGGCGACCGCCAACAACGATGCCAAGACCTACAATGGCCTGGCCTACACTGGTGGCGCCGGTGTCTCGTACAGCGGCTTCGTCAATGGTGAGACCTCATCTGTCGTCAGCGGTACACCGACTTATACCGGCTCTTCGCAGAACGCTGTGAATGCAGGTAGTTATGCGATCAATGCTTCGGGCCTAAGCGCCGGAAATTATGCCATCAGCTACATTCCTGGAACACTAACCATCGGTAAAGCGGCTCTGACTGCGACTGCCAACAACGATGCCAAGACCTACAATGGACTGGCTTATACTGGCGGTGCCGGTGTCTCGTACAGCGGCTTCGTCAACGGCGAAACCTCATCTGTCGTCAGCGGCGCGCCGATTTACACCGGCTCATCGCAGAACGCCGTCAACGCCGGAAGCTACACCATCAGCGCGTCGGGCCTGAGCGCAGGCAACTATGCCATCAGCTATGTTGCAGGAACGCTGACCGTCGGCAAAGCGGCCTTGACGGCAACTGCCAACAAAGCCTCCAAGACCTACAATGGCCTGACCTACACTGGCGGCGCCGGTGTCTCGTACAGCGGCTTCGTCAACGGTGAAACGTCATCAATTGTCAGCGGCACGCCAACGTATACCGGCTCTTCGCAAAATGCAGTCAATGCCGGCAGCTACACGATCAATGCCTCCGGTCTGAGCGCCGCGAATTATGCCATCAGCTACGTTGCAGGAACATTGACTGTCAGCCAGGCTGCTCTCACGGCGACCGCCAACAATGATGCCAAGACCTACAACGGCTTGGCCTACACTGGCGGCGCCGGTGTCTCGTACAGCGGCTTCGTCAACGGTGAAACGTCCGCAATTGTCAGCGGTACGCCAACCTTCACCGGCTCGTCGCAGAACGCAGTCAACGCCGGCATCTACACCATCAATGCTTCGGGGCTGAGCGCGAACAACTATGCGATCAACTACGTTCCAGGAACATTGACCGTCAGCCAGGCTGCCTTGACAGCAACGGCCAACAATGATGCCAAGACCTACAACGGCCTGGCCTACACTGGCGGTGCCGGCGTTTCGTACAGCGGCTTCGTCAATGGAGAAACGTCAGCCGTGGTCACCGGTATGCCGACTTACACCGGTTCTTCACAAAATGCCGTCAATGCCGGCAGCTACGTGATCAACGCGTCGGGGCTCAGTTCCGGAAATTATGCCATCAGCTATGTTCCTGGAACGCTGACGGTCGGCAAAGCTGCCCTGACCGCCACTGCGAACAACGACGGCAAGACCTATGACGGACTGGCCTACACCGGCGGTGCGGGTGTTTCGTACAGTGGCTTGGTCAACGGCGAAACACCGTCCGTCATCAGCGGCACGCCGACTTACAGCGGTTCTTCACAAAATGCCGTCAATGCCGGCAGCTATGCAATCAACGCGTCTGGTCTGAGTGCCGGCAATTACGCCATCAGCTATGTCCCGGGATCATTGACCGTCAACCCGGCTGCCTTGACGGCAACTGCCAACAACGATGTGAAGACTTATGACGGCCTGGCCTACAGTGGCGGTGCCGGTGTCTCGTACAGCGGCTTCGTCAACGGCGAAACTTCATCTGTCGTCAGCGGTGCGCCGACTTATGGCGGCTCCTCGCAGAACGCAGTGAATGCAGGCAGCTATACGATTAACGCCTCGGGCCTAAGCGCCGGAAACTATGCTCTCAGCTACGTTCCTGGAACGCTCACCGTCGGTAAAGCGGCTCTGACTGCGACCGCCAACAACGACGCCAAGACCTACAACGGCCTGGCCTACACGGGCGGTGCCGGCCTTACGTACAATGGCTTCGTCCATGGTGAAACATCGGCAGTCATCAGCGGCACACCGACATATATCGGCTCGTCCCAGAACGCTGTCAACGCCGGCAATTACACCATCAATGCGTCTGGCTTAAGCGGCGCAAATTATGCCATCAGCTATGTTCCAGGAACCTTGACCGTCAGCCAGGCTGCCCTGACGGCAACCGCCAACAACGACACGCGGACCTACAACGGCCTGGCTTACACTGGCGGCGCAGGTGTCTCATACAGCGGCTTTGTCAACGGCGAAACCGCCTCCGTGGTCAACGGCACGCCAACTTATACCGGCTCTTCGCAAAATGCCGTCAACGTGGGCAGCTACACGATCAATGCATCGGGCCTCAGCGCCGGCAATTATGCCATCAGCTACAATCCCGGCGCCTTGACCATCGACAGGGCTGCCCTTGTGGTGACACCGGTCCATGTCAGCAAAACCTACGACAGTGTTGCCTATGCCGGCGGTAACGGTGTCGACTACAGCGGCTTTGTGGGTAGTGAAAATCAGTCGGTACTTGGCGGAACGCTTGTCTATGGTGGTACTGCGCAAGGGGCGGTTAATGCAGGGTCGTACACATTGACCGCGTCCGGACTCAATTCCGGCAATTACACCATCAGCTACAACCCCGGTACATTGACGGTTGGCCAGGCCGCGCTTGCGGTAGCCGCAAACAGTGCCGGCAAGACCTACGACGGCACTGCCTATGCCGGTGGAAACGGCGTGACCTACAGCGGCTTTGTCGGCAGCGACAACCCTTCTGTTCTCGGTGGCTCGGTGATCTATACCGGTACCTCCCAAGGCGCGGCGAACGCCGGCAATTACAGCATTGGCGCCGCCGGCCTGAGTTCAAGCAACTACGCCATCAACTATCTTCCCGGCGTGCTCGCCATCGGCAAGGCCGCGTTGACCGTCACAGCGAACAATGCCAACAAGATCCAGGACGGCCTGGCGTATGTCGGCGGCAATGGTGTGAGCTACAGCGGCTTCGTCAACGCCGAAACCGCTTCAAGCTTGCAGGGGACGCTTGCTTTCGGAGGCAATGCGCAAGGCGCCATCACTGCAGGCAACTATGCGTTGACCGTTGATGGATTGAGTGCCAACAATTACGCCATCAGCTATGTGCCTGGCATCCTGAGCATTGGCCAGGCAGCGCTGGCGATCGCCACGACTGACGCGATCACTGCGCAACCTGCCCTGCTGGCAGTGTCAAAAACCGCAGTCACGCCGAACGCCGGCAATATCACCGACTGGAACCGGCAAACCTTGTCCACTGATCCCTCACTGCATCTTGAAGCGTCAAACGTGGCAATCAACGACAAGAAGGCAGGCAGCGCGAAACTATTTTCAATCTGCGACTGGAAAGATCAAGCCAGCGCTGATCATGCCCGAATCGTCCAATGCGGGATTGCGAAGTAACGTGCCGCAGAAGAATCGATGACACTGTTCACGTTTTCTTACAATGCAAGTCAAGCGTACGACTTCAGTCCAGTTGACGCTCGCCCAATGGCACGCCCTGCTCCATCAAACGTGATCGTCGACAGAGCCCTTCTCTGCGGCACAGCAAAAACATGAGAATGCAAAACGATTTGCCAACCGTCCTGCAACGCGCACTGGTCGGAAGTTCGAACAAGTCAACAACACGAGCGGGGTGAAATCAGCAGAAGTCCTGAGCAAAACCATTGGTCACGTAATTTTGCCGTCTTAGTTTCCCTTTGGAAATCACTTTGTTTCGTGGTAGCATTCATGCAAAATAGCAACTTTTTACGGTGCGTGGTCGACGCCCATCGTTGCGCAGAAAGCGATACTGCCGAGACCATTGCCAAGCCGTCATGAATGCCATTTACCGACTGATCTGGAGCACGCTTGCCAATGCCTGGATTGCCGTTGCCGAATGCACCCGCACGCACTCCAGGGGTTCGCGCGCCGCTGCGGCGAGCCTGTCGGCAGCACTATCGATCACGTCGCTGTCGATGGCAGCGGCCCATGCTGCGCCGAATGGTGGCGTCGTGGTGGCCGGCAGCGCAGCCATCAGCCAGTCGGGCGCTACCACCACGGTTACCCAGGCCAGCAAGAACCTGTCGCTGAACTGGAATGGTTTCAACGTCGGCAGCGGAGAAACCGTCAACTTTGTCCAGCCTTCCGCCACTTCACTGGCGATCAACCGCATTACTGGCGGCAGCGCCAGCCAGATCCTTGGCAATGTCAATGCCAATGGCCAGCTGTACCTGATTAACCCCGGCGGTATCCTGTTCGGCCAGTCGGCCCAGGTCAATGTCGCTGGCCTGGTGGCCTCGACACTCGATCTCGCCGGAGAAGGTGATGGCACGACCCACAAGTTCAGTGGTACCGGTACCGGCGCCATCATCAACCAGGGTACGCTCAATGCTGTCAATGGCGGGTATATCGGCCTGTTCGGCAATCAGATCAGCAATCAGGGCATCATCTCGGCGCGCATGGGCACCGTGGCGCTGGCCGGCGGCAATGCCATCACCCTGACCTTCAATGACACCGGCTTGCTCAATGTCCGCGTCGATCAAAGCATCTTCGAGACGCTGGTGGCAAACAAGGGCATTGTCATTGCCGACGGTGGCCTGGTGCTGTTGTCGGCTGGCGCGCGGGAGAGCCTGCTCGAGAGTGCCGCCAACAACAGCGGCGTCATCGAAGCCAGAGGCGTGGAAAACCGCAATGGCAGGATCGTGCTGTCGTCTGGCGGCGCCAAGGGCAAGACTGCCGTTACCGGCACGCTCGATGCCTCGTCCACATCAGGTACCGGTGGCACGATTGCCGTTGGCGGCACCAGCATCGAACTGCATGGCGCCACGCTCGACGCCAGCGGCAGCACTGGAGGTGGCAGCATTACCATCGGTGGCGGTTTCCAGGGCAAGGAAGTTGCGGATGCCACCACCGCCGATGTGCTCGCTATCGACGCCGCCAGCACCGTTCGCGCCACTTCCACTGCCAGTGGTGATGGCGGCCAGGTGGTGGCATGGTCCAACAAGTCCACCCGCTTCGAAGGCAGTATCGATGCCCAG
The DNA here is from genome assembly GCA_050954505.1 of Janthinobacterium lividum. Classification (GTDB taxonomy): domain Bacteria; phylum Pseudomonadota; class Gammaproteobacteria; order Burkholderiales; family Burkholderiaceae_D; genus JAQGMO01. Next base: position 8,623 of record JBPBPY010000121.1, on the reverse strand, counting down.
GCACTGGGGACAAGCGGCAACGGCGGCAATGTGGAAGTGTCCTCGGCTGGGGTGCTCGATTACACCGGCACGAGCAATTTGCTGGCAGCCAAGGGGGCAACCGGCAATCTGCTGCTCGACCCCTATGATGTAACAATTTCCTATGCCAGCCAATCCAGCGCCACTTCCGGCACCGGCACCTACACTGCCTCCGGCAATAGCTCGAACATCAATGTCTCGACCTTGCAGACAGCATTGGGCTCGGCCAACGTTACGGTATCGACCGGGGCATCCGGGTCCGCAGGCAGCCAGGGCGGCAACATCACGGTGGTCGATCCGCTTTACTGGACTGCGGCCAATGCGTTGACGCTCAACGCGGCCGGCAACATCGCTGTCAATGCCCACGTCACTGCAATTGCCGGCGGCCTGACGCTGACGGCAGGTTCCGGCAAAGCTGTCACCGCAAGCGGCGACATCAACGTTGGCGCCTTCAACCTGACACAGGGTAACTGGGTACAGAACGCCAGCACCTTGCCTTATTTTTCAGCGAGCAATTTCACAGTGGGTGCAGCTGCAAGCTTCCAGCGCGTCACTGGTGGCAATGGCACGGTCACCACCCCCTATCTGCTCACCGATGCATACGGACTGCAGGGACTGGCCACTTCATTGGCCTTCCTGTCCTTGAATTATCTGCTGGCCGGCAACATCAATGCGTCCACCACCTCAGGCTGGAGCAGCGGTGCCGGATTCGTACCGATCGGTTCGATCGCCACGCCCTTTACCGGCACCTTCAAGGGCCAGAACTACAGCATCCTCAACCTCACCATCAACCAGCCCAGCTTGTACACGGGCGTGGGCTTGTTTGGCGTGCTGCTCAATGCGACGGTTTCCAATCTGTCCCTGCTCAATGCCAACGTCACGGGCGGCTCGAATGGCACCGCCATTCTGGCCGGCCGTGCCAACGGCACCAGCGCGATATCCGGCATCACCGTCACCGGTACGGTGTCCGGCAGCACAGATAACGCCGGCGGCATGATCGGCAACATGACCGATACCACGTCGCTGATCAATAGCTCCGCTGCGGCAAACGTCACAGGAACCGGCTATAACACAGGCGGTCTGGTCGGCGGTGCCGACGCCAACGGCAATGTACTTTCTTCGGTTTCCTCAACCGGCACCGTTTCCGGCTACCTGCGCGTGGGCGGCCTGGTTGGCAACAGTGGTGCAGCCATCTCCGACGCTTACTCCACTGGCGCGGTATCGCAGCAGTCAGGTGGCAGCGATATCGGCGGCCTGATCGGCAGGTTCTCGGCCGGTGCCAGCCTGACGCGCTCCTATGCCACCGGTGCCGTCACCGGCACCACAAAAGTGGGTGGACTGGTTGGCAACAATTTTGCCAGTCTCAGCAACTCCTACTGGAATACACAGACCAGCGGCCAGTCGCTGGCGATTGGCAGCAACAGCGGAACGAGCAGCAACGTCAATGGCGTGACCACCGCTGCCATGCATGCCCAATCGACCTTCTCCGCCCTGGACTTTGCCAACACCTGGTTCATGACCTCGGGCTACAACCCGACGCTGCGCGCCGGCACCACCATCGTCGGCACTGGCGCGGCCAACCTGACCTTGTCCTCGGCTGCGGACTCGGCCACCGTGGTCAATACCACCACGCTGCAGAACCTGCTGGGTGCCGGCAGCGTGCTGGTCGAGACCCGCAACGGCACCATGACGGTCGCCAATGCTCTGACCTGGGCCAGCGCCAGCCAGCTCAACCTTGGCGCCAGCGGCCAGATATCGGCCAATGCCAACGTGAGTGCGACAGGCACGGGTGGCCTGAACCTGTTTTCCTACGCCGGTCCGATTGTTGTCACGAATGCCGCCCTTTCGGTCACCAGCGGCAATCTGGGACTGTGGGCGCCCAAGGCTGGCGCCAGCATTGGCGTGAAATTATCGGGCGCGACAATCAATGCCGGCATTGGTAGCGGCACGATTGTCGGTAACAGCATCGGCAATTCCGGCCTCGATATTGCCGGCACAACCAGCCTGTCTTCCAATGGCGCAGGCAGCCTTGTCTTGAGCGGATACAGCAATACCAATCGCGGTACCTATCTGGAATCGAATGCCGCGCTCACTACCGCTGGCAAGACCGTCATGACGGGCAGGAGCGCAACTTCAATCGGTCTGGCCTTTTGCGGCGGCGCGTGCACTGCCTCGATCATCGATAGCGGTGACGATCTGAGCCTCAGCGGTATTTCGGCGGCCTTTACCGGAATGGATCTGTATGGCTTGACGATCACGAATTCCGGTTCCGGTAATTTCTCCCTCGATGGACGATCAAACGATGGCGTCGCCATCTACAACGCCGGGACCACGAACTACACCAACTCGGGTGCCGGCACGCTGGCTTTGATGGGTGCCTCGGCAAACAACATCGTTGTCCGGTTCGACACGTCGACCTTGGGATTCAGTGGCAATGTCAGCGTAACCGGCAAGGCGACCGGGTCGACCTCGACTTCGACCAACGTCAAATTCGATGGCGGCACGACGATTACCAATGGCTCGGGTACGCTGACCATCAAGGGCGGCGATGCCACCACGCGTGGTGCAGGCATTTATTCGACGGGAAATTTCATCGCCAGCAGTGCTGCTGGTGGCAGCATCAATCTTACTGGCGTTTCCAGCACAGCGGCAGGCATTCTGCTGGCAGGAGCCGTGACCACGACCAGCGCAACAGTTGGCGCCATCAACATGAATGGCAGTGGCGCGACGGCCGATGTCTCCATCACGGCAACCGGCAACATCGCTCTGGGCTACGGCAGCATCACCGGTACCAGCGGCCACGGCGTCAACATGGTCTCCAGCGCCGGCGCAGTCAATTTGACCAGCAACACCGTGACCACCAATAACGCAGCGCTGGTGATCACTGCAGCGAATGCCGGCACCGCCAGTGGCGTGAGCCTGAGTGGCAACAACTTCAATGTTGGCACCGGCACCGGGACGATCACCGGTGGCACCACCAGTGCCAGCCAGCTTGGTGTCAACTTCTCAGGCAACAATACCCTGATATCAACCGGCATCGGCAGCGTGACGGTGTCGGGTTCAAATTCGAATGCCTCTGGTACAGCGCTGAGCGTGGCCGCTGCAAAAACCCTGAACACCTCGGGCACGACGCTGTTGACCGATGGTGCAACATCCGTTGCCGCCAACGCGATCGTCATCGCCGGCTCCGTCATCGACACTGCAGGCAATCTGACATTGGCACCGAGCAGCGCCAACAAACTGGCGGTCTCGCTTGGTGGGGTGGTAAGTTCCACTGGTAGCGGCAACCTGGTCCTGGCAACCAATGGCGCCGGCACCCTGACCAACAGCGGCGTGATTTCGCAAGGCGCCGGTGGCCTTGGATCCATCACGCTAGCCAGCGTCAATGGCGCCTTGACCAATGCCGGCAGCATTGCCGGTGCCGCGAGCACCGCCGCCATCACGCTCACCACCACAGGCAGCGGTGCCATTGCCGACAGCGCCGGCACGCTCAGCCAGGCCGGTACAGGTGCAATCAAACTGCAGGCAACCGGGACCGGAGCCATTACGGCCGACACCATCTCCTACAGCAATGCAGCGGCCAACACCCTGACGGTGAGCGGCAAGGCGGCAATCACTGCCGGCAAGGCCATCACTTCCACCGGTGGCGCGCTCAACACCGGCATCACCTCCACCTCGGGTACGGTAACGCTGTCCTCGACAGTGGCAACCAGGGGCGGCGCACTGAATGTGACGGCGAATACCAGCGACGCCAGCACAGCCGTGGCCCTGAGCGGCGCGACCATCGATGTGGGCAGCGGCGCCGGTATGATCACTGCCACTTCCGCCAGCGGCTACGGCCTCAACATCAACGGTGCCAATTCGATGAGCGCCTCGGGTAGTGGAACAGTCAACCTGGTTGGCAATAACGGCACGGCCGGGGTCACCAACACATTCTCCACCAGTGGCGTCAATTTCGTCACCGGTTCGTCCTTGACCTCCAGTGGCACGGTCAACCTCAGAGGCAACACCACCGGTTCCGTGAATGCCTATGGCGTGAACATGAACAGCGGGCCGACCTTGACGGCACTGTCTGGCAATCTCGGTGTGTATGGCCTGGCCGATACCGGACGTGGCTTGCTGCTGTTCGGAAATTTGACCAACAGTGGGTCGGGCACGCTGTATGTGGAAGGCAGAAGCGGCAGCAATTCCGGCTTCATCACCAACTCGGCCGCCTCGGGCATCAATACCAGCGGCAAAGTCGTCATCAAGGGTTTTGCCGACAGCGGGCGTGGCATCGATGAAAACGCCACATGGAACATCCTTTCCGGATCGCTCGATATGTCCGGAGCCTCGAATACCTATCTTGCTGTACGCTCAACCAATTCAACGTTCAACAACAACGGCAACTTCAGCTACACCGGCCAGGCTGTCTCCAACTCGGGCCTGTATTTCAGGAACGCCAACTTCAACAATCTTGGCGGTGGCAGCTTTGCCCTGCTGGGCCAGACCGGTACCGGTGCCGGCGTGGTTTTCCAGGATACCGGGGTCTTCAATTTCACCGGCACGGTTTCGCTGGCAGGCATTAACACTTCATCGAGCGGAAGCCTGCAAGGTATCATCATCAACTCGGCCACCTTCAACAACAGCGGCCAGTTGACGATCAGCGGTTCGACCGCAAATACCTCAGGAGCGGGCATCGATATGACTGGCAACCTGGCCGTCAACACGACCGGTTCCGGCAGCACGGTTTTCTCTGGTTCCGGATCGGTTGCCGGGGCGACGGGAACCGCGATTCGCAGCGCTGCCAATGTGACGACTTCGGGTGCGCTGCGTTTGACCGACAGTGCCGCATCAGTTGCCGCGACTGCACTCACCGTCTCCGGCCACCTCGTCGATACCAGTGGCTTGCTGACAGTGGCGCCAGCCAGCAATGGCAGCATTGTGGTGGCAAGCGGTGCTGCCATCAGTTCCACCGGTGCCGGCAGCCTCGTTGTCAGCGCCAGTGGCAGCGGCAATCTGAGCAACAATGGCAGCATTTTGCAGGACACCGGTGGCTCGGGATCGATCACCTTGAGTACGGTGAATGGCACCTTGACGAACGCCGGCATGATTTCCGCTTCATCGGACGCCGGTGCGCTGACATTGCGGACCACCGGCACGGGGTCGATTGCCGACGCTGCCGGCACCATCAATCAGGCCGGTAGCGGCGCCATCACCTTGCAGGCAACGGGAAGCGGTGCAGTGTCGGCTGACACCATCCACTACACCAACGCCGCTGGCAACACCTTGAACATCAACGCTGCAGCGGCGGTGGTGGCCAGCAAAGCCATCACTTCAACGGCCGGCGCACTGGCGGTGACAATCGCCAGCAGTAGCGCTACGATTGGACTGGGTACGACGATTGCCAGCAATGGCGGCAATATCACCGTCAGCGGATCGACGGTACTCAATGCCGCTACCTCGCTCGATGCCGGGGCGGGACAAATCGGTTTTTCTGCCAGCATCGATGGCAACAAGGATTTCAGTGCCACAGCCTCGACCATCAACCTGGCACAGGCCATCGGTGGCACGACGGCACTTGGCGCGGTGTCGCTGGTGTCCGGGACTGGCCTGGCATTGCCGTCGATCCGGTCTGCCTCGCTGCTGGCTCGAAGCACCGGCGCCGCAGCGGACATCACGTTGGCAGCAAGCACGGTCCTGGCCGCCTCTGGTAGCGGCAATGCGGTGACGCTGGCCGCCGGCAGGGATTTCATCAACAATGCCGGATCCGGCGCAATTACCACGACCGGCGGCGGCCGTTGGCTGATCTACTCGGCCACTCCCGGTGCCGATGTCTTCAGCAGCCTCGACAGCAGCAATACCGCAGTCTGGAATACCGCATTCACTGGCGTCAATCCGGCGTTCCCGCAGACCGGAAACCGGTATGTCTTTTCCTACCAGCCGACGCTGACTTTCAGCTCGGTCACCCAAAGCAAGACCTATGGCAGCGATGTGACTGCCAGCATTGCCGGCGCCTACACCGTCAGTGGATTGCAGTCCGGCGTAACCGGAGCTTATCTTGCCGACACCTATGCCACGGCGTTCAGCGGCATCCCTGCCGTTACATCGAGCGGATCTGCTGCCACGGCTACGGTGGCTGGCGGTCCGTATGCCATTGCCGTCGCTGCAGGCAGCACTGCTGCTGCGTCCGGCTATGCATTGTCTTATCAGTCCACAGGCGTGCTGGCAGTGAATGCGGCACCGCTGACAATCACTGCTTCAGGCGCAAGCAAGACGTATGATGGCGTTGCCTACAGCGGTGGTGCCGGTCTGTCCTACAGCGGATTTGTCAACGGTGAAAACAGCGCCGTGCTCTCTGGCACCAATGCCTACCTTGGCACGGCACAGAGTGCAATCAACGCGGGCAGTTATTCGATTGTTGGTTCCGGGCAGAGCGCCGGCAATTATGCCATCACGTATTTGCCTGGCACACTGACCATCTCCCCTGCCGCATTGACTGTCACGGCCGTCAACGCCAGCAAAACCTATGACGCCGTGCCCTACTCTGGCGGCGCTGGCGTAAGCTACAGCGGTTTCATTGGCAATGAAAACCCCTCGAGCCTGGGCGGGTCGGTCGTCTACGGCGGCACAGCGCAAGGCGCCATCAATGCAGGCAGCTATTCCATTACCGTCGATGGTTTGAGCACCGGAAATTACACCATCAGCTATCTGGCCGGCATCCTGAGCGTGGGCCAGGCGGCGCAGGCGCTCACCATGAATAACGCGATCGCTGATCAGCTTTCCAATCAGCCCACCAAGCAGCCCACTGCGCAGCCCGCCACGCTGCCGGTGTCGACGACGGTGGTCACGCCGAACGCCGGCAACATCACCGACTGGAACCGACAGACCTTATCCACCGATACATCGCTGAACCATGAAGCATCCAACCTCGCAAGCATTGACGGGAGAACGGGTGGCGCGAAACTTTTTTCGATCTGTGACTGGAAAGAACAGGCCGGCCTTGATCAGGCGCGCGTCGTGCACTGCGGCAGTGTGAAGTAACGCACGACAGGAGACAGGGGTCACGGCATCTGTGCAATCGGCACCACGCAAATGAAGAGCGTCACTCTTCAGGCCCCATGACACCAAGTGGATCTTCTTTTTGACCTGGAGCGGAAATCAAGCCAGTGCGCCCAGCCCAGTGCCAGGAAAGAACCGCCAATCAAGACAGCGGTCCCCCATCAAGCCCCGCACCCCGGCCATCGATCACCGCGCCCAGCATGTCCCGTACCGACTGGCGTTCCTCGAGTGTAGCCAGCCCGATACCAAGCGCCAGTTCATCTCCCTGTTCCAAAGCACGATAAACGACACCGGCGCGCCGCAATCGGGTGAACGATTTCGCCAGCAGCGCAATGCCGTCTCCATTGGCGACCTGCGCCAGCAAGACATGATGGTCAGCCGGTTCCTTCAACTTCGGCATGGCAAAGCCGTGGCGGCTGAACACCTTCTGGCAATGATCGTAGAACGCGGGCTGGCGCGAACGTTCGAACCAGAACACCGGCTCGCCGGCAAGGTCTGCCAGGCCAAGGGTCTCGCGTCTGGCGAATCGATGCGACGACGGCATTGCCAGCACCATCGGCAGGCGATCGAGTTCAGCCACATTCAGGCCAGCGACATCGGTTGGCAGCGCCACGAAGGCAGCATCGAGCTTGCCGGCTCGCAGCATTCGTACCAGTTTTGGCGAGGTTTCAGATTGCATCGATACCATCGTTGCCGGAAAACGCTGTCCGATGCGTTGTGCCAGGCCCTGAAACCACAGCGGCTCGACGGCGCTGGTCAAACCGATGCGCACCGCAGTCGCCACACCTCGGGCAAGCAGGGCAAATTCTGCCTGCCGAAGCAAATCACTGACGCCCTGCGCATAGGGCATGAGCCTGTGCCCTGCTTCGGTCAGGCGCACGCCGCTGGTGCTGCGCTCGAACAGGCGCTGGCCAAGGCGCTCTTCCAGTTCACGTATTGCCCGGCTCAATGGCGGCTGGGACATGTGCAGGATCTGCGCGGCATGGCGAAAACTCAGGGTTTCTGCAACAGCCAGGAACATGGCAAGGGAGCGGGAATCGAGGATGCGTGGCATACCAAAAAGGTATCACGGATTTGGTCATTCCGGTATCCGGACTTCGCCTCTACAGTGGGCCATCACATCAATCATGGAGAACCAGATGACTTCCTCGGCGCGCAATGCGAATATCGACAACGAAAAGACCACGGCGAATGCACGTGCCGAACGCGGACGGCGCATGCTGGCAGCAGTCGATGGGCCCGCTGGCATGGCGGTGGTGGACGGGCTGGCCAGTTCGTTTCCCGACTTCGCCCGCTACCTGCTGGAATTCCCGTTCGGCGATATCTATGCCCGCCAGGGACTGGGCCTGCGCGAACGCGAACTGGCAACCGTGGCAGCCTTGTGCGCCCTCGGCAATGCCGCGCCACAACTGCGGGTGCATGTGCATGCAGCACTGCATGTTGGCTGCACGCCGCAGGAAGTCGTTGAAGTGGTGATGCAGATGGCGGTGTATGCAGGATTTCCAGCAGCATTGAATGGCTTGGCCATCGTGCGCGACGTGTTCGGCGAGTCCGGCATAGCGCT